>NZ_JBHXNB010000014.1:0-9926 GCF_042720095.1 Rhodococcus sp. NPDC058505 | reverse complement strand
CGTCCGGCCCGCGCAGCGGACCGGGCGCACGGCGCACGGGGGAGATCTAGTTAGCGACGACGTCGCCCGCCGAGGCGGCGTCCTTCGCGCGCTTGGCCGCGTCGAGAACCGCGAGGTACCCGAAGGTCATTGCGGGGCCGATGGTGGCGCCGGGGCCCGCGTAGGTGTGGCCCATGACCGGTGAGCTGGCGTTGCCCGCGGCGTACAGGCCCTCGATCCAGCTGCCGTCCTCGCGCAGGGCGCGGCCGTCGACGTCGGTGCAGATGCCGCCCTTGGTGCCGAGGTCACCGGGGACCATCTTGATCGCGTAGAACGGCGCCTTGCCGATCTCGGCGAGGCTCGGGTTCGGCAGCCGGGGGTCACCGTAGTAGTGGTCGTAGCCGCTGTCGCCGCGCCCGAAGTCCTCGTCCTTGCCGTTGCGCGCGAACCCGTTGAAGCGCTCCACCTCGGCGGTGAGCGCGTCGACCGGCAGGCCCGCCTTCTCGGCGAGCTCGGCGATCGTGTTGGCCTTGACCACGATTCCGGCCTTCAGCCAGCGGCCGGGGAACGGGGTGCGCGGGGTGATGCCCGCGAAGGTGTAGCGGTTGCGGTAGCGCTGGTCGAGGATCATCCAGGTCGGGATGTTCTCGCCGGGGCCCTCGCCCTGACCGTAGGTGCCGCCGTACATGGTGTGCACGGCCTCGACGTACGGGGCAGCCTCGTTGCCGAACCGCTTGCCTGCGGTGTTGACCATCATGCAGCCGGGCAGGGTGCGCTCGGACAGCGCGAACCACGGGCCGCCGGTCAGCGGGATGGACGGACCCCACCAGGCGTCGTCCATGAAATCGACCGCCGCGCCCAGCTTCTGGCCTGCGATGATGCCGTCACCGGTGTTCGCCTTGGCGCCGACCGTCCATTCCGTTCCGATCGGGGCGCGCTGGTACTTCTTGCGCATCTCGTCGTTGTGCTCGAAGCCGCCGGAGCCGAGGACGACACCGTGCCTGGCGTGGATGACCTGCTCGGTACCGTCGATCAGCACCTTGACGCCCCGCACCGCGTCGCCCTCGGTGTAGAGCTCGGTCAGCGGGGTGTTCAGCAGGATCGGCACCCCGGCGTCGCGCAGGCCGAGGCGCAGGCCCGCGACCAGCGCCTGCCCACGCACCAGCAGATCCTTGCCGGTCGCCTTGGCCTTGAGGAAGCGCATGCCGACCTTCATCGCGCGCATCGGGCCGCGGCGGTTGCGCATCAGCAGGTTGAGCCACTTGTAGTCGGCCTGGGTGATGACGAAGTTCTTGGGGCCCTTGACGTAGTCGGGCTCAAGGTTCTTGCGGTCCTCGCCGAGCCGGTTGCCGTCGAACACCTGGGGCTCGACCGACCGGCCGCCGAGGCGGCCGCCGGGGGCCTCCGGGTAGTAGTCCGAATAGCCCGGTACCCACTGCAGTTCGAGGGCGCTGTTGCGCAGGACGAACGAGAGCATCTCCGGTCCGCGATCGATGTAGGTGTCGATCCGCTCCGGCTCGACGACGTCGCCGATGATGCTGTGCAGGTACTTGCGCGCGTCCTCGACGGTGTCGGTGACGCCGTCGCGCTGCAGCACCTCGTTGTTGGGGATCCAGACTCCACCACCGGACCGGGCGGTGGATCCGCCGTAGTGGGCGGCCTTCTCGACGATGACCGCGCTGAGGCCGTGGTGTGCGGCGGTCAGGGCCGCGGTCATGCCCGCCGCGCCGCTGCCGACGACGACGATGTCGTATTCCTGCTTGCTCATGTAGAACACGTTATAGAATGATGTAGGGGTAGGTCCATGCTTTCTGCCAGGAACTATTCCGGACTACCGCGGAACGGCCTGGTCACGAACGGCAACACGTTCAGTTGCGGAAAAGGGGATGCCCGGTGTCCTGGGACATGTCAACCGACGTCGTGGTCGTCGGATGTGGGGTCGCCGGTGCGTCGGCGGCCATCGAGGCCATCGACGCGGGCGCGGAGGTCGTCGCCCTCGACCGGTTCGCCGGCGGCGGGGCAAGCACCATCTCCGGAGGCATCGTCTACGCGGGCGGCGGCACCTCGGTGCAGCGTGCGGCGGGCGTGGCGGACACCGTCGACGCGATGTTCGCCTACCTGAGCCTCGAGGTCGGGGATGCGGTCCGGCCCGAGACGCTGCGCCGATTCTGCGAGAACAGCGCGTCGACGGTGGACTGGCTGCAGGCGAACGGGGTTCCGTTCGAGGGATCGCTGTGCCCATACAAGACGTCCTATCCCACCGACCGGCACTACCTGTACTACTCCGGGAGTGAGGCGGCGGGCGGCTTCCGCGACGCCGCGGTGCCCGCCCCGCGCGGGCACCGCCCGAAGGGCAAGGGCACCTCCGGGAAGATGCTCTACCGCCCGCTGGTCGAGTCCGCGCTGGCCAAGGGGATGCGGCTGGAAACGCAGACCAGGGCGGTTCGGCTGGTCACCGACGACGCCGGCGCGGTGACCGGGGTCGAGTGCCTGAGCCTGCGGGACGCGCCCGCCGGGGTGCGGGCCAGGCACGCGCGGTTCGCGGCACTGTCCTCGAAGCCGGGCGTCTACTTTCCGCCGCTGCGCAAGGCGATGGACCGGCAGATGGCGCGGATCGAGGAGCGGTACGCGCGGCCCTTCCGAATCGAGGCCCGGTCCGGCGTGATCCTCAGCGCGGGTGGCTTCTTCGCGAACCGGGCGATGGTCGCCGAGCACGCCCCGCGCTACCTCGGCGGGCTGCCGCTCGGCACCTCCGGCGACGACGGCAGCGGCATCGCGCTCGGGGAGTCGGTCGGCGGCGCGACCGACAAGCTCTCGAACGTCTCGGCATGGCGGTTCATCGTGCCGCCGACCGCCTTCCTCGGATCGATCCTGGTCGATCGACGGGGCAACCGGATCGTCGACGAGTCCCGCTATGGGGCGGCCCTGGGGCACGCGATGATCGCCGAGGGGGACGGGCACGGCTGGCTGGTAGCCGACGCCGACCTGGTGACCGAGGCGCGGTCGCAGATGGGCAGCCGGACCACCTGGTTCCAGCGGGTGCAGTCCGAGACGATGACGCGGATCGACGGCACCACCGCGGGCACGCTCGACGAGCTCGCCGCGAAGGTGGGCATCGATCCGGCCGGCCTCGCCGCCACCGTTGCCGCACACAACGAGGCGATCGTCGCCGGGGCGACCGATCCGATGGGCAAGCCGGACGAATTTCGCCGCCCGATCCTGGCCGCGCCGTTCTCGATGTACGACGTGTCCCTGAAGAAGAGCCTGTCGAATCCGCTGCCAATGATCACGCTCGGCGGACTGGTCGTCGACGAGGACAGCGGCGAGGTGCTCGACCGGGACGGCGACCCGATCGTCGGACTGTACGCGGCGGGGCGGACCGCGGTCGGCATCTGCTCGAACTCCTACGTCAGCGGGCTGTCGCTGGCGGATGCCGTGTTCTCCGGTCGCCGGGCCGCATCACACGTTTCCCGTCGCGGAGTTCCCCGTTCCGGTACGGTCGCCGGCACCTGATTGCCGAATGCCACCATGAGGAACGACTATTGCTCACCTCCGATCTGCGTCTCACGGTCGCGGACCTGCTGCACGCCGCCGAGAAGGGGCTCGCCCCGATAGCGCCCCTTTCGGTGACGTACCCCGCGATCGATGTTGCCGACTCGTATGAGATCCAGCTGATCAACATTCGCCGTCGCATCGCCGCGGGGGAGCGGGTGGTCGGGCACAAGGTCGGGCTGACCGCCGAGGCGATGCAGCAGATGTTCGGCGTCACCGAACCGGATTACGGGCACCTGTTCGACACCAGGGAACTGCGCGAGGACGCGCCGGTCCCGTGCGCGAACTACCTGCTGCCGCGGGTGGAGGTCGAGGTGGCCTTCATTCTCGGCGCGGACCTGCCCGGTGCCGGGTGCACGGCCGACGACGTGCTGCGGGCAACGGAATTCGTGATTCCGTCCGTCGAACTGATCGACTCCCGCATCGTGGACTGGCAGATCGGGCTGGTCGACACGATCGCCGACAACGCCTCGTACGCCGGCCACGCGATCGGGGCGGCCCGGGTCCGGCCCGCCGATATCGACGTGACCGCGATCGACGCCACCCTCACGGTCAACGGTGAGCAGGTCGCGGCCGGGCGCAGTGATGCGGTGCTCGGCAACCCGGCCGCCGCGGTGGCCTGGCTCGCCAGGGAGGTTGCCGACTACGGCGTTCGCCTCCGGGCCGGGGACATCGTGCTGCCCGGATCGTGCACGCGGGCGGTCGATGTCCGGCCGGGTGACCGGGTCCGTGCGGACTTCACCGGGCTCGGATCGGTGTCGCTGCAGTTCGTCTAGCCGTCCTCCGGCGGCCAGGCCGGCAAACGGTGAAGGGCACTTTCGCCCGGCCAGGCCGGGTAAAAGTGCCCTTCACCATGTGGGGGTGCGGGTGGCGGTCAGGGATTCGGGTCCCGGACCTCGACGATGCCCTCGAGCACCGCGTGGTTGATGCTCGCGACCAGGCGCGGGCAGGTCTGCCGGGACCCGGTGCTCCCGCCCGCGCCCGCGAACTCCGGGCACACCGTTGCCGGATCGGACTGCCACTGGATGCTGGTGTGGTTGAAGCTGTTCTTGCGGACCAGCACACAGGTGTGGCAGCTGCGGCACTCCACCTCCTGCAGCCCATCCTCGAGATAGGTGTGCAGGTCGACGGCGGTCTGCGCGCGAATGGCCTCGACCCGGGCCGGGTTGTCCGCGAAGTCCGGGGCCTTGGACCAGGTCGAGGTCATCGTCTACACGCCCGTCTTGTTGTCGGATTCGGCGGCGGCCTTCTCCTCGGCCTGGCGGGCGAGGTTTGCGTCGACCTCGCGCTGCCACGCCTCGACGGCCTTGGTGGTGTCGATCTCGAACTCGAAGCGCTGCGTCATCTTCTCGTCGACGTCGGCGATGTCGACGTAGAACTGCTCGTACCACCGGCGCAGCTGGTAGACCGGGCCGTCTTCCTCGCAGAGGAGCGGGTTCTCGATCTTGCTCTTGTTCTTCCAGATCGCGACGTCCTGCTCGAAGCCCATCGCGACGCCCTCGGTGAACTTGCGGGCGAGCTTGACCGAGGTGGCCTCGTCCAGGCCCTTGGGCTTCTCGACGCTCACGCCGTACATCAGCATGAAGGAGTCCTGGGTGATCGGGTAGTGGCAGTTGATCAGCAGGCTCTCGACCTTGAACCCGCTGTAGTTGTTGTGCAGCCAGTTCACCATGAAGGACGGTCCGAAGTACGACGCCTCGGAGTCCAGCACCGAGTCGCCGTACTGGGTGCCCATGGTCCCGACGTCGGGCCTGCCGTGGTTCTGCAGGTACTGCGTCGCGACGTGACCCTCGAAGACGTTCTTGAAGTACTTCGGGAAGCCGAAGTGCACGTAGAAGAAGTGCGCCATGTCCACGACGTTGTCGACGATCTCGCGGCAGTTGGAGCCCTTGACCTCGAGCCGGTGCCACTCCCAGTCGGTCCACTCGTCGGTGAGCACCTCCGGAAGCTCCGGAATGGTGACGTCCTCCGGCGGCTGGTTGCCCTCCGCGTCGTGCCACACGTACAGCATCTTGTTGCGCTGCAGGGTGGTCCACGACCGGGTGCGCGCCAGCGGCGGAACCCGGCGGGCGTAGGGGATGTCGGTGCACTTGCCGTTGCCGCCCCAGCGCCAGTCATGGAACGGGCAGGCCACCGAGTCGCCCTTGATGCTGCCCTGGCTGAGATCGCCACCCATGTGCCTGCAGTACGCGTCGAGGACGTTCAGCTTGCCCTCGCTGTCGGCGAAGACGACGAGCTTGGTGCCGAACGCCTCCACCGCGTGTGGCTTGCCGTCCTGGAACTCTCGCTCGAGTCCGATGCAGTGCCAACCGCGGGCGAACCGGGTCGGCGTGGTGCCCACGTCGATTTCCCGCACCTTGCGGGGGGTGGGTGCGCCGCTCGTCTGCGTCATCTCTACCCTCACATCCCTTCGTCTTCCTGTACTAGAACACGTTATAGAACCCGGCAGCATTTCGCTAGATTTCACGGCGAGTCGGTCGTGTCGTGAACGTCTGACCTGCGCTGCATCGCTCCCCTCGACACAAATGGGAACGTGTTCTAGTCTCAGGTGCGAAGGTGAACCGCCTGCAATGCGAGATCCACGCGCGGCGCGTATCGACACCCCCAACCGACATACACCCATATCGACACACATGAGGGAGCGACCAGTGAGTGAGCACGACAGTCACGTGGTGATGGAGAAGCTGAACGAGCTACTGCCGGCCTTCCGCGAGCGTGCTCAGGAGACCGAGGATCTGCGTCGCATCCCGGACGAGTCGATCAAGGCGTTGCAGGAGGCGGGCTTCTTCAAGCTGCTGCAGCCGAAGCAGTGGGGCGGATACGAGGCCGATCCGGTCACCTTCTACACCGCGGTCCGCAACATCGCGAGCGCCTGCGGCTCCACCGGCTGGGTCGCCGGCATCATCGGCGTGCACAACTGGCACCTGGCGCTGTTCGACCAGCAGGCGCAGGAGGACGTGTGGGGCACGGACACCGACGTCCGGATCTCCTCGTCCTACGCGCCGATGGGTGCCGGTGAGGTCGTCGACGGCGGATACAAGGTCAACGGCTCCTGGGCCTGGTCCTCGGGCTCCGATCACGCGACGTGGGTCGTCGTCGGCGGTCCGGTCATCAAGGACGGCCGCCCGGTCGACTTCGGCAGCTTCCTGATCCCGCGCGAGGACTACGAGATCGACGACGTGTGGAACGTGGTCGGCCTGCGCGGCACCGGCTCGAACACCGTCGTCGTCAAGGACGTTTTCGTGCCCCGGCACCGCTTCCTGAGCTTCAAGGCGATGAGCGACCTGACCGCGCCCGGTCTGCAGCAGAACACCGCCCCGGTCTACAAGATGCCGTGGGGCACCATCCATCCCACCACCATCTCCACCCCGATCGTCGGCATGGCCTACGGCGCGTACGACGCCCACGTCGAGCACCAGGGCAAGCGGGTCCGCGCCGCGTACGCGGGCGAGAAGGCCAAGGATGATCCGTTCGCCAAGATCCGGATCGCCCAGGCCTCCAGCGACATCGACGCCGCCTGGCGTCAGCTGTCCGGCAACGTCGCCGACGAGTACGCCCTCCTGTTGGCGGGCAAGGAGATCCCGATCGAGCTGCGACTGGCTGCCCGACGAGACCAGGTCCGCGCCACCGCGCGGGCGATCGCGTCGATCGACCTGCTCTTCGAGAACTCCGGTGCCACCGCCCTCGCGAACGGCACCCCGATCCAGCGCTTCTGGCGTGACGCCCACGCAGGCCGGGTGCATGCGGCCAACGACGCCGAGCGGGCCTACGTGATGTTCGGTGGCGCCGAATTCGGCCTGCCGCTGACCGACACGATGGTCTAGGAGAACGCCCGTGACAGTTACCGACGAACTCACGTACGAGTCGACTTCCCGGTTCGCCCAGGTCCGCGAGGATCTGAAGCTGCACTACCACGAGGCGGGCGTCGGCAACGGCCCCACCATCGTGCTGCTGCACGGCGGCGGCCCCGGTGCGTCGTCGTGGTCCAACTTCGCCAAGAACATTCCGGTCCTTGCGGAGCGATTCCACGTCATCGCGGTCGATCAGCCCGGCTACGGCCGCTCCGACAAGCCGACCGAGCACCCGCAGTACTTCCGGCACAGTGCATCGGCGCTCAAGGATCTGCTCGACACCCTCGGCATCACCGATCGCGTGCACCTGCTGGGCAATTCGCTCGGCGGCGGTGCGGCGGTCCGGTTCGCGCTGGACTACCCGGACCGGGCGGGCCGGCTGGTGCTGATGGGTCCCGGCGGGCTGAGTGTCAACCTGTTCGCGCCGGACCCGACCGAGGGCGTGAAGAACCTCGGCAAGTTCAGCTACCAGCCGACCAGGGAGAACCTTGAGGCGTTCCTGCGCATCATGGTGTTCGACCAGAAGCTCATCACCGACGAGCTGATCGACGACCGGTTCGCGGCGGCGAGCACGCCCGAGTCCCTCGCCGCGGCGAAGGCGATGGGCAAGTCGTTCTCCGGCCCGGAGTTCGAGCTCGGGATGCTCTGGCGCGACGCGTACAAGCTGCGTCAGCGGGTGCTGTTGATCTGGGGCCGCGAGGATCGGGTCAACCCGATCGACGGGGCGCTGGTGGCGCTGAAGATGATTCCGCGCGTGCAGCTGCACGTGTTCGGCGGCTGCGGGCACTGGGCTCAGCTCGAGAAGTTCGACGAGTTCAACCGGCTCGCATCTGACTTCCTCCTGGAGGGGGGCAACTGATGAGTATTCGTGCACTGGCGTACCTGCGCATCGAGTCGACCGACATGGCCGCGTGGCGCGAGTACGGGCTCAAGGTGCTCGGCATGGTCGAGGGCAAGGGCAACCCCGAGAACCTCTACCTGCGCATGGACGACTACCCGGCCCGACTGGTGATCGTCCCCGGCGAGCGGGACGGCCTGTACTCGACCGGCTGGGAATGCGCGAACGCCGAAGGCCTGCAGGAGATCCGGGAGCGGCTCGCCAAGGCAGACTGGGAGTTCGAGGAGGGCACCAAGGAGGAGGCGGCCGAGCGCAACGTCGTCGAGTTCATCACGTGCCGCGACGCCTCCGGTTCCCGCCTGGAGATCTTCCATACCATCGCCCTGCAGCACCGCCGGATCGTCAGCCCGTACGGACACAAGTTCGTCACCGGCGAGCAGGGGCTCGGGCACGTGGTGCTCGCAACCAAGGACGATGCCGCGGACCTGGAGTTCTACCGGGACGTGCTCGGGTTCAAGCTGCGCGACTCGATGCGCCTGCCCCCGCAGGTCGTCGGCCGTCCGGCGGACGGGGACCCGGCCTGGCTGCGTTTCCTCGGCTGCAACCCGCGGCACCACAGCCTGGCGTTCGCGCCGCTGCCGAACCCGAGCGGGATCGTGCACCTGATGGTCGAGGTGGAGAACTCCGACGACGTCGGACTCTGCCTGGACCGCGCGATCCGCAAGAAGGTCAAGATGTCGGCCAGCCTCGGCAGGCACGTCAACGACCTGATGCTGTCCTTCTACATGAAGACGCCGGGCGGATTCGACGTCGAGTTCGGGTGTGAGGGGCTTGAGGTCGAGGACGAGAACTGGATCGCGCGCGAGTCCACCGCCGTGAGCCTGTGGGGCCACGACTTCACCGTCGGGTTCAAGTAGTGACGGCGCCCGAACCCGGAACCGGCGCGGCCATCGACCCGCGTCAGTTCCGAAACGTCCTCGGACAGTTCTGCACCGGCGTCACGATCATCACGACCGTGGACGACGGGCAGCCGGTCGGGTTCGCGTGCCAGTCCTTCGCGGCCCTGTCGCTCGACCCGCCGTTGGTGCTGTTCTGCCCGACCAAGGGGTCCCGCTCCTGGGCGGCAATCGAGCGGACCGGGAAGTTCTGTGTGAACGTCCTCGCCGAGGAGCAGCAGGACGTGTGCGCCCGGTTCGGATCCCGCGAACCCGATAAGTTCGCCGGGATCGGGTGGGAGCCGTCGCCGCTCGGGTCGCCGATCATCGAGAACTCGCTCGCCCACATCGACTGCACCGTCGAGACCGTGCACGATGGCGGTGACCACTACGTGGTCTTCGGCCGCATCTCGTCGATGAGCGAGGTCAAGACGGAACGGCCGTTGCTGTTCTACCGCGGCCAGTACACCGCCATCGAGCCGGAAAAGACCGTGCCGGCGCCGTGGCGGGACGACCTCGAAGCGTTCCTCACCGCGACCACGGAGGACACCTGGCTGTAGCGGCACCGCCGCACACGCCACCACATACCCGGAGGGGCGACAAAGGGCCCGTCCACACGAGAGATCGTGTGGACGGGCCCTTTTGGCTTCCCCCCACCACCCCCCCTGGGTCCGACTGAACGGAAGCGTTCAGTCGATCAGACCTGAATCCACCGATGGAGATCGGCGGTACAACGTGTCATAGAAGGGCAGGTGCCCTCTGCGCTGGGAT
>NZ_JBHXNB010000013.1:0-117146 GCF_042720095.1 Rhodococcus sp. NPDC058505 | reverse complement strand
GATCGGCGGGGCGCCCTTCGTCGGCTCCGCGCCCGCCTGCTACTCGGGCAGGTTCTGGTAGTCGGTGACGGCCTTCTGCAGCCGGTCCAGCGCCGCGCCGTAGGCACCGAAGTCGCCGCTCTGCTGCGCCGACCGCACCTGAGACAGCGCCGAATCCAACTCGGAGACAACGGCGTCCCGGTCGGTTCCGCCCGGCTGCGGGGGCGCGGGCTGCGCCGCCTCCGGCTGCGGTGTCGCGGGCGCAGGCGAGGTGCCGACGGACTGCTGCTCGGTCACGGTCCCACCGGGAGCCGTTGCGGCACCACCGGTTCCGCCCTCGAACACCTGATTCAGCGCCTCGGCGAGCGTGGCGGCGTACCCGACCCGCACGCGACCCGTCGGCCCCGGCTCCTGGAAACTGACCAGGACCCTCGTCAACTGCGGGAAGCTCGCGGCGTTCGACCCGCTCCGCTCGGTGAACATCGGCTCCACGTACAGGATGCCGCCGTCGGCGATCGGCAGGGTCAGCTGGTTACCGAACTGAATCTTGTTGGCACGCTCGAGAAGCGCCTTCTCCGATGCGACTCGGGAGTCCGAGATCATCGAGTTCTGGGCCTGCGCCGGACCCTGCGTCTGCTTGTTCACCGGCAACTGGAGCACGGTGAGCTTGCCGTAGTTCTTCGGATCCGAGTCCGCGGTGATGTACGCCGACAGGAACTCGCGACGGAATCCCACCATCGGACTGGTCAACCGGAACACCGGCTCGCCGGTCTCCTCGTCACCGACAAGGACGTAGTACGGCGGCTCGTTCAGTGTCGAGCCCTCGACGGTCGGCTCGTTCGGCACCGACCAGAAGGCGTTGTTGGTGAAGAACTCGTTCGGGTCGTCGACGTGGTACTTCGCGAGCATCTCCCGCTGCACCTTGAACAGGTCCTCGGGGTACCGGAAGTGCGAGCGCAGTTCGTCGCTGACCGCGGACGGCGGCTGAACCGTGCCGGGGAACACCCCCATCCACGCCTTGAGCACCGGATCCTGCTCGTCGACCTGGTACAGCGTCACTGTGCCGTCGTACGCGTCGACGGTCGCCTTGACGGAGTTCCGGATGTAGGAGACCTCCTTGCGCGGGAGCGGTCGACCGGTGGTCTGGTCGATGCTGTCCTCCACCAACCCGTCGAGCGAGCTGCGCTGCGCGTACGGGTAGTTGTCCAGCGTGGTGTACCCGTCGACGATCCACACGATCCGGCCGTCGACCGCCGCCGGATACGCGTCACCGTCGGTGGTCAGCCACGGCGCGACGTTCTCGACGCGGGACTTCGGATCCCGGTTGAAGATGATCTTCGAGTTGGAGTCGATCACGCCGGAGAACAGGATGTTCCGTTCGGCGTACTTCGCCGCGAACGCCAACCGGTTGAACCAGTTGCCGATCGGAACGCCACCCGCACCGGTGTAGGTGTACTTCGAGTTGGTGGTGTCGTACTCGCGCGGCTGGTTCGGGTCGCCGTTGCCGACGATCGCGTAGTCGGCGTCGCCCTCCGCGATCACCTCGCCGAAGTAGATGCGCGGCTGGTCGACCTTGATGACCTGGGTGCCGTCCTGCTGCGAGGCGATGTCGCTGACCGTGTAGATCGGGTAGCCGGCGTTATTCGAGGTGTCCTGGGTGGGGTCGAGCACCGGCGCGGTCACCCGGTTCGCGGGCGCAGCGACCAGCCCGTCGCCGTGGGTGTAGACGGTGTGCTTGTTGATCCAGTCCGTCTGGTTGCCCTGCAGGTTGTTCGGGGACAGCTCCCGTGCCGCGACGATGTAGTCCCGCTTCTCCCCGGCGAGCTCGTACCGGTCGATGTCGAGCGTCGGCGGGAAGCCGTAGAAGTTCTGCCGCTGCTGCTGCTGGGTGAACGTCGGCGACAGCACGTTGGGGTCGAGCAGTCGGGCGTTCGCGATCGTGGTGACGTCGGCTGGCACATCCCGCGGCGCCTGCGTCGCGTCACCGCTGTACGGCTGATAGGTGACCTTGTCGTCGGAGATGCCGTACGCCTGCCGGGTGGCCTGGATGTTGCGCTCGATGTACGGGCTTTCCTTCTGCGCGGCGTTCGGCTTCACCGAGAACTGCTCGATCAGCAGCGGGTACACCGCACCGACCAGGATCGAGGACAGCACCAGCAGCGCGGTCGCCAGCGCGGGAATACGCATGTCCCGCATGAAGATCACCGCGAAGAACGCGAGCGCGCAGATCACCGCGATCGCGAGCAGGATCAGCTTCGCGGGCAGCACCGCGTTGGTGTCCGTGAATCCGGCGCCGGTGAACGTGGGTTCCTTGCGGCTGCTCGACAGCAACGAATACCTGTCCAACCAGTACGCGACCGCCTTGAGGAGGACGAACGTCCCGGCCAACACGGCCAACTGGATGCGCGCGGCCTTCGTCAGCGCGCCCTCGTGACCGGACAACCGCAGGCCGCCGAAGACGTAGTGGGTCACCAGGTTCGCGAAGAACGCGATCAGCACGGCGACGAACAGCCAGTTCAGCACCAGCCGGTAGAACGGCAGGTCGAACGCGTAGAAGCCGACGTCGAGGTTGAACTGCGGATCGTGCTGTCCGAAGTCGCCGCCGTGCAGGAACATCTGCACGGCAACCCAACTGGACTGCGCGACCAACCCGGCCAGCACGCCGATCACGATCGGCACCACCACCCCGAACAGCCGGAGCCTGCTCATCACCGTCGTCCGGTAGCGGGCAATCGGATCGTTGGGGCCCGCCGCAGGCACGAACACCGGGCGCGATCGGTACGCGAGCAGCAGCGCCCCGAACACCGCGCCGCCGACGAGCAACGCGACGGCGAGGAACAGCAGTATCCGGGTGACCAGCACCGTCGTGAAGACGCCGCGGAACCCGACCTCACCGAACCAGAGCCAGCTCGTGTAGGTCTCGATCAGGCGCGGCCCGATCAGCAGCAGCACCGCCGCAACGAGCGCCAGTACCAACAGGACTCGGCTTCGTCTTGACAGCGAAGGTAATCCGGTGGGGGGCCGCATGCCCACGTGTCACGCTCCGGGGGTCGGGCGGCGCGCCGGGCGAGCCGCAGGGTGTTTTGTCCCACTCTACGTGGGAGCACCGAGGCCGACCGGCGTCGTCCGGGTTGTCCGGGTCCCTCCTGCTGGTGCGAGGATGGCGGGGTGAACGACTTCGACGGCACCCCCCATCCTGCCCGGATCTCCGCCGACGCGCTGCCCCGGTGCGTGCAGGAGGTCGCCGGTCACGTGGATCCCGACGGGTGGGGGCAGCCGCCCCGAATGTTCGCGCTCGTCCCGACCGCCGCGATCGCGGTCGCCGAACCCCACCTGATCGACCAACTCGAGGCTGGCTCCGAACTCACCCCGATCGAGCAGCATCCCCTCCCCGACGACCTGCACGGCACCGGCACCGCCATCGAGGAGTACCTCGGCACCACCAGTTGGTCCGAGGGGGTGGCCGGGTGCCTGCTCGTCCAGGAGATTCTGGTGCTCCCCCCGGCCGCATCCGAGGAGCTGAACTCCGCCGTGTCCGCCGCGCTCGCCGGCGACAACCCGGCCGACGACGTCATCCGGGCGTCGGCCGGTGCGCATCCCGAGCGCCGTGCGGCCCGACTGTTCGCCGCCGTCCTCCGTGACGGACGGTCCGAGTGCGCCCTCGCGCTGGCGCCGGACGAGGACGACGACCCGTTCGCCGAGCCGGAGCTGCGGACCGGGGAAAACCTGGCCCCCGGCCTGGTGCACGCCCTGCACGCAACGTTCGAGGCCACCGACGACGACTGGTGACCCGCACACCCGCCCCCGCACCGCACCGCCCCGCCTGACCCGCCTGACCCGCCTGCCCCGCCTGACCCGCCTGCCCCGCCTGACCGAATGTGGGATTCGGTCACATCAAGTGACCAAATCCCACATTCGGTCAGAGGGCGGGTGTGCGAGGCGAGGCGAGCTGGGGTGGGCGGGTCAGCAGGAGGGCGCGTCGCCGCCCGCGTTCAGCGAGTCCAGCGCGTCGACCGCGCCGGTGAGGTCGTCGACCCGCACCAGCCGCAGCCCGTCCGGTGTCCGTTGGGCGGCCTCGTCACAGTTCTTCGACGGCACCAGGAACGTCGTCGCCCCGGCCTCCCGCGCCGCGATCAGCTTGTACTGGATACCGCCGATCGGCCCGACGTCGCCGTCCGAGTCGATGGTCCCGGTTCCGGCGACGAAACCACCGCCGTTGAGCTCGCCAGGGGACAGCTTGTCGATCACCGCGAGGGTGAACATCAGGCCTGCCGACGGACCACCGACCTCGGCGAGGTTGAAGTCGACGGTGAACGGCACCTCGGGGATCTCGGTGGGGGTGACGCCCAGGTAGCCCACCTCGGTATGCCCGGGCCGGGCACCGAGCGTGACCGGCACCGTCACCGGCCCACCGTCGCGGTCGACGACGATCGGCGCGACGGTGCCCGGGGCGAGGTCGGCGACGGCACGCTGGACGTCCCCGACCGTCTGCACCGGCACCCCGTCGACACTCACGATGCGGTCGCCGACCCGGAGCAGATCGTGGGACGGTCCGTCGTCCGCGACATCCGAGATTTCCAATGCCACCGGCAGGTCAAGGAAGTGCAGCGCGGCGAGTTCCGCGGACTCCTCGGACTGCGCGAAGTCGGCGGCGTTCTCCTGCTGCACCTCGTCGCGACTGCGGTCGGCCGGGTACACCTCCTCGCGGGGCACGAGGCCGTGCCTGCCGCTGAGCCAGAACCCGAACGCGTCGAAAATGGTCAGTCCGTCGCGGACCGACACGGTGGTCATGTTCAGGTTGCCGGAGGTCGGGTCCAGCTCGGTGCCCTCGATGTCGATCACCGGCTTGCCCTCGACCTCGCCGAGGGTGTTGAAGGTCGGACCCGGCCCCAGCGCGACGAACGGCACCTGAACGACCGTCCCGAGCCCGAGTAGCGCCGCGACCGGCACCAGCGCCGCGACCAGGGTCAGCATCCGTCGATTCACCCGGCCCAGCGTAGAGGTCGACGACCGGTGTGACCGCCATCAGGGCGTGTTCGCGCTCGGCGTGATTTCCGCGGCACCCCCCGCCATCGATGCCTTGTACCGTTGACGTATGAGCAATCCGCCGTTTGGCTTCTCCAACTCCGACGACGACCCCGACCGCGACAAGAATTCCGGTGGCGGTCCGACCGGGCCCGGCGGGATGCCGTTCGGCTTCAACACCGGGGGATTCAACCCGGACGGTGCCAACGCGGCGGGCGGGTTCGATCCGGCCGCGCTCGGGCAGATGCTGACCCAGTTCGGGCAAATGCTCAGTGGGATGGGCAGCGCGATGGGCACCGGCGGCCAGTCCGGACCGGTGAACTACGAGGTCGCGAAGAAGCTGGCGATGCAGCAGATCGGTTCGGTCACCCCGGTCACGGCGGGCGCGGCGTCCGCGGTCACCGACGCCGCGCACCTCGCCGAGGTCTGGCTCGACGGTGCGACGACGCTGCCCGCTGGCGCGACCCGGACGGTGGCGTGGACCCCGGTCGAGTGGCTCGAGAACACCCTCGACACCTGGAAGCGGCTGTGCGATCCGGTCGCGGAGCAGGTGTCGGGCATGTGGGTGTCCGGGCTGCCGGAGGAGGCGCGGCAGATGGCCGGGCCGATGCTCGGCATGATCGGTCAGATGGGCGGGCTGGCGTTCGGTTCGCAGCTCGGGCAGGCGCTCGGGCAGTTGGCCTCCGAGGTGTTGACGTCGACCGATGTGGGGCTTCCGCTCGGCCCGACCGGTGTCGCGGCCCTGATGCCTGCCGCGGTGGAGAAGTTCAGTGAGGGTCTTGAGCAGCCCGACCGCGAGGTTCTGGTGTTCCTCGCGGCGCGGGAGGCAGCGCATCAGCGACTGTTCGTGCACGTGCCGTGGCTGCGGCAGCGACTGCTCGCGACGGTCGAGGAGTATGCGCGGGGCATCAAGATGGACTTCTCGGCGATCGAGGAGGCCGCGCAGGGCCTGGACCCGAGCGCGCTGACCGACCCGTCGAAGCTGGAGGAACTGCTCGCGCAGGGCAGCTTCGAGCCGCAGACGACCCCGGAGCAGAAGCAGGCCCTTGAGCGATTGGAGACGCTCCTCGCCCTGATCGAGGGTTGGGTGGAGGTCGTCGTGGCGCAGGCGCTCGGTGACCGGCTGCCCGGCGTCGCGGCGCTGAGTGAGACGCTGCGCCGCCGCCGCGCGACCGGCGGCCCTGCGGAGCAGACCTTCGCCACCCTGGTCGGGCTCGAATTGCGTCCCCGTAAGGTCCGTGAGGCCGCGCAGCTGTGGCGTCTGATCGGTGACGCCGCTGGCGCGGACGGCCGGGACGGGGTGTGGGCCCACCCCGACCTGCTTCCCGATTCGAGTGACCTGGACAACCCGGCCGGGTTCGTCGACCGGGTCGTCGGCGGCGGCACCAGCACATTCGACGATCCGATCGCGCAGCTTGAGGCGCTGCAGGCCCGTGAGCGTGAGGAGCGGGGCGACACCGATTCCCCCGACTCCCCGAACACCTAGCGCGCGGAGCCGGATTCCCAGGTCAGCGCCGCGCCGGCCTGTGGATAACCCCGTCCACTGGGCGGCAGGCAAGGGGTGGGTGCTGGCACGCTGACCGCATGTCGCCCGTTGCCACCCGCCCGCTGACCGGCCCCCGACTCGACCCGTGGACCCCGGTCCTGATCCGCCCCAGCGGAACGCTGCAGGTCGGGTGGAACCCGGAGACGGCGCTGCTGGTGCGGCCCCCCACCGGGGTCACGGCCGAGACGGTCGCGTCCCTGCTGCGCCTGCTCGACGGCAGCCGCAGCCACACCGAGATCGCCTGGCAGGCGAACCGGGCCGGTATCGACAGCGCCGACATCGGCCGGATCCTCACCGAATTGACCGGCGTGGGCGCGCTGCTCCCGCAGCGCCGGGAACCGACGGTGCGCGAGGTGCACCTGCACGGCCGCGGACCGCTGGCCGACGGCATCGCCGCGGCCCTGTCCGATGGCCGGATCAGGGTGGGCCGGTCGGTCCCGGACCGCGCGGGCCCCGAGTTGCCTGCGGGGCGGGCCGACTGCGTGGTGCTCACCGACGAACTGGTGACGGAACCGAGCACCGTCGCGGCGCTGATGTCCGCGGGGACGGCGCACCTGCCGGTCCGTCTCCGGGACGGGCGCGGCGTCGTCGGGCCGCTGGTACTGCCGGGACGGACCAGCTGCCTGCGCTGCGCCGACCTGCACCGCACCGGCGTCGACCCCGAGTGGCCGCACCTGGCGGCGCAGCTGCTGGGGCGGGTCGGGGCAGCAGCTCCGGCGACGGTGCTCGCGACGGTGGCCCTCGCCGTCAGCGAGGTGACGACCCTGGTTGATGGCGATCCGGCCCGACCGCCCGCCAGCCTGGACACCACCCTCGAGTTCGACCTCCGGTCGCCGACGTTGGTCCGGCGACGGTGGCGAGCACACCCGGACTGCGGTTGCCGAGCGGCGGACTAGGGCATGATTGGTGGGTGCCCGACATTCCCCGCCGCAGCTCAGCCCGCACCGCCAAACTGGCGAGCATCCCGTTGGGAATCGCGGGCCGCGCCGCCGTCGGATTCGGCCGCAAACTCGCCGGTGGGGACCGGGAGGAGATCGACGCGAAACTGACCCAGCAGGCCGCGGAGCAGCTGTTCAGCGTGCTCGGCGAACTCAAGGGCGGCGCAATGAAGCTCGGTCAGGCGCTGAGCGTGATGGAGGCGGCCGTCCCCGAGGAATTCGCCGAACCGTATCGGGACGCGTTGACGAAGCTGCAGGCCGAGGCGCCGCCACTGCCCGCGAAGAAGGTGCACCGGGTCCTCGACACCCAGCTGGGCACCCGGTGGCGGGAACGGTTCACCAGCTTCGACGACGCCCCGACCGCGTCGGCAAGCATCGGTCAGGTGCATCGCGCGGTGTGGTCAGACGGCCGGGACGTCGCGGTGAAGGTCCAGTACCCGGGCGCCGACGAGGCGCTGCGCGCCGACCTGAAGACGCTGTCCCGGATGGCGGGAATGTTCGCGGCGGTGATGCCGGGGGCGGACATCAAGCCGGTGCTCGACGAGCTGAGCGCCCGGACCGAGGACGAGCTGGACTACCGGATCGAGGCGAACAACCAGCGGGCGTTCGCCGCCGAGTTCGACGCGGACCCGCAGTTCGCGATCCCGAAGGTGGTGGCCAGCTCGCCGAAGGTCGTGATCACCGAGTGGATGGACGCGACACCGCTGTCGGCGATCATCGGCAGCGGCACCCTCGAGCAGCGCAACACGGCTGGCGCGCGGCTCGCCGAGTTCCACTTCGCGTCGCCTGCCCGGGTTGGGCTGCTGCACGGCGATCCGCATCCGGGCAATTTCATGCTGTGCGATGACGGCCGACTCGGCATCCTCGACTACGGCGCCTGCGCGGCGATGCCCGGCGGGCTGCCGCCGGTGCTGGGGCGGATGGTGCGGCTGGCGCTCGAGGAACGATTCGACGAGCTGACGGAGTTGTTGCGCGCCAACGGGTTCGTGCTCCCCGGCCGGACCGTCACCGAGGCCGAGATCGCGAACTACCTGCGACCGTTCACCGATCCGATCCACACCGAGTCGTTCCACTTCACCCGGGCCTGGCTGCAGCGCGCCGCGGGCACCGCGACCGACTTTTCGTCGGAACATTTCCGGACCGCACGGGCACTGAACCTGCCGCCCGAGTACGCGATGATCTTCCGGGTGCTGCTCGGCTCGGTGGGGATCTGCGCGCAACTCGACGCGGAGGCCCCATACATGGGGATCCTCACGCGGTGGCTGCCCGGCTTCACCGAGGACGTGCGGCGAGCTGAGTAGGGACCCGATTTCCGATCAGGGCACCCGGGCCTCGGACCGCATTCGATCTACCGCTGGCGCGACCCATTTCCGCAGATATGTCCGGAGATCGGCGCCGCTGCGAGGCGGTCGGCCGGGGTCGATGACGAACGACTGCACGATGCGGAGCATGTGCTCGACCAACTCGTCGAGCTGCGCGCCGGCCAGTCCTGCCTGCGTCCAGTCGACGGCGAACCGTTCGAGGATCGACCGGCCGAACGCGAGCGCGGCGTCTGAGGTGACGCCGGCCGAGAAGGCGCTGGCCCGGCCGGGCGCGAGCACCATGTTCAGGTACGTTTCCTCGGGTATCTGCTCGAGGGTGTAGGCGATGCCCTCGACGACGGCTTCGGCGGGGTCGCCGATACCGCCAAGGTGCGCGGCGAGCAGGTCGAGAAACGGTCCGGCCTGAGCGATCACGGTCGCGCCGAGCAGCGCCTCCGTGGTCGGGAAGTACCGGTAGACGGTCTGCCTCGTGACACCGAGATCCCGCGCAACCTCCGTGATGCTGACGTCGCCACCCGATCGGTCCAGGGCGCGACGGGCCGCCGCGAGGATTCGGGCAACGGCCTCGTCGTCGTCGGCCGGTGTTGCCCCCGACCAACCGTGAGTGCGCATCGGCCCGTCTCCCGTCCCGCCCAGCCAGTGTCGGTCGAACCCTACCCGCGCGCGACCCACCGACACGGACCCGGCAACGCGACTCGGATTCCCGGAAAACACAGACCGTACAGACTGGCTTCGTTGTATGGTCTCGGTCACAGCGGCCCACCCGGGCGCGGGAAGGGACACCAGACGATGACCACACCACCCGATACCCGTCGGTCCGACCCGACGGACGACCTCACCCGGCGCGCGCTGCGGCATGTCATGGCAGGCACGACCGACATGGCGGAGACACCGCTGCGCGTGCCCTTGCACTACTACCGGGACCCGAAGCTCACCGAGGTCGAGGAGGCGCAGATCCTGCGCCGCACTCCCCTCGCGATCGTCCCCACCGCCCAGATCGGAGGACCGGACGACTACGTCGTCCGCAGCGTTCTCGGCGACTCCCTGCTCGTCACCCGGGACGGATCCGGCACCGCACACGTCTTCCTCAACTACTGCCGACACCGCGGCGCCATGCCCGCCTGCGGTTCCGGCAATGCGACCCGGTTCACCTGCCCCTATCACGCCTGGACCTACAAGAACACCGGGAAACTGGTCGGCGTGCCCGGCAAGGAGGGCTTCACCGGCATGGAGCGGTCGGAGTACGGACTGGTGGAACTCCCCAGCCAGGAGAAGTACGGATTCGTCTGGGCGGTGCTGACCGCAGGCGAATCCATCGACGTGGACACACATCTCGGCCCGATGGGCCCGGAACTGGCGCGGTTCGACTACCACTCCTACGGCTACCACGACGAGCGCGAGTTCGAGTCGGACGTGAGCTGGAAGGGCGCCCTCGAGGCGTTCGCGGAGAGCTACCATTTTCCCTTCGTCCACTCCGAGAGCGTGATCGGCCAGAACACCGTGGCCAACACCTCGATTCACGACGCGTTCGGCAGGCATCACCGAATGGGCTTCCCGTTCAACTGGATCGCCGACCTGGACACCAACCCGCAGGGATCGTGGGACCCGTCGGCGAACATGGGCGTGATCTACTGGATCTACCCCAACCTCATCCTGGCGAACAGCCCGGTCGGCGTCGAGATCCTCGACATGCTCCCCGCAGGCGCCCCGACGCGGTGCACTCTTCGCCACAGCTGGATGGCCCGCATTCCCGCGACCACGGACGACCAACGCGACCTGTACGACACCGTCTTCGCACAGGTGCACGGCGCGGTCCGCGACGAGGACTTCGCGATGTTGCCGCAGTGCGGGGAGGGTGTGCGGCGCGGCCAGCACGACCACATGATCATCGGCCGCAACGAGATCGGCGTCCAACACATGATCAAGACGTTCGCCGCCGAACTCGGCGTGGCACTTGGTTGAGGTCGACGCCCCGCGACCCACGAAGGAGGAGGCACCAGTGAACGTATCGTCCGCACGCGCCACCCCACCACGACCCCGGCAACTCGACTCCCCCGTCCTGCCCCGGATCTTCAAGCACGTCGGCCGGTGCCAGGTGTGGCTCTACCGCCGGACAGGAGGGCGCATCGGGGGACGATGGCGTATCGGCGCCGGATTCCGCAAGCCGGTTCCGACCCTCCTGCTCGAGCACCGGGGCCGCACGTCCGGCGCCCGGTACACGACACCGTTGCTGTACATCGAGGACGGACCGGACGTCGTCGTTGTCGCGTCGCAGGGCGGGCTGCCGAAGCATCCGCAGTGGTACCGCAACCTGTGCGCGAACCCGGACGCACGCGTCCAGATCGGCAGGCAGCATCGCGACGTCATTGCGGCCACGGCCGACACCGGGCAGCGTGCCCGGCTGTGGCCACAGCTCGTCGACGCCTATGCCGACTTCGACACCTACCAGTCGTGGACCGAACGGGAGATCCCGGTCGTCGTTCTTCGGCCCCGCTCCCCCGGATGACCGCGTGGGCTGCTGCCTAGACTGGGCGATCGTGCGGATTGCGACGTTCAACATCAACGGTATTCGGGCCGCCCAGCGCCGCGGATTCGAGCAGTGGCTGCACGAGCGGGAGCCCGACGTGCTCGCGTTGCAGGAGATGCGATCGCGGGCGGCGACGATCCCGCCCGGCGTGTTCGGCGGATATCACCTGTCCTACGACGAGGGCACGCTGGCCGGGCGGAACGGCGTCGCGATCCTGACCAGGCGTGCCCCCGCCGCGGTCCGGACATGGAGCGGCACCGCGCTGGTGCGGGCGCCGGGTGAGGTGCACACCGACCCCGTCGATCTCGACCCGGTCCCCCTCGCCAGGGGTCTGCGCGAGTTCGCCGACCAGGGCCGCTACATCGAGGTGGACCTCGCCGACGCCCCAATCACCGTCGCGTCCCTGTACCTCCCGAAGGGCGGCCTGCCCGCGCACCTGCAGAAGCCGGGGCGCATGCGCGAGCAACCCGACGGGGGCGCCCGGTATGACCGGAAGATGCGCTTCCTCGACGCGTTCGCCCGGCAGCTGACGCGCTCCCGCCGGGACGCGGGGGCCCGCGGCCGGGAACTGCTGCTGCTGGGCGATCTGAACATCGCGCACACCCGGCGCGACGTGCGGAACTGGCGGACCAGCAGCCGGTCCGAGGGGTTCCTCCCCGAGGAACGCGACTGGTTCTCGTCGATCCTGTCGCCGCGCACCCTGGTGGACGTCGTGCGCGGCCTGCACCCCGACGTCGACGGACCGTACTCGTGGTGGTCGTGGCTGGGGCAGTCGTTCGACCGGGACACCGGATGGCGGATCGACTACCACCTGGCGACCCCGCGACTCGCCGCGGCGGCGGTGGCCGCAGGCACCGACCGCGAGGCGGCAGCGGAGCTGCGGATGAGCGATCACGCCCCCGTCGTCGTCGACTACGACCGGAGCCGCCTGCCCCTCGCCCCCTGACCGAGTGAACGGAAGCGTTCAGTCGATCTGATCGACTGAACGGTCCGTTCACTCGGAGTCAGGCGCAAACGGCGATCTTCCGGGGCCGCCCGCGCGGCCGTTTGCGGGCGATCACCACACCGTGGTCGAGGATCTCCCCGCCCCACACCCCCCAGGGTTCCGCGCGGTCGAGGGCGGCGCTCAGGCATCGGGCCCGGATCGGGCATTCGGCGCACAGGGACTTGGCCTGTTCCAATTCGGCGGGGGTCTCCCCGAACCACAGGTCGGGGTTCGCGGCACGGCACGGTAATTCGGTTGCACGGCTGGGCAATTCGCGCAGCACCGGCCCGGCGGTGGTGGGTTCGATGTTGGTGCGGACTGTCGCGGTGGACACGTCGTGCTCCTTACGGACTGGTCGATGGGTTCGGGATGCGAGCCTGCGACCTGTCCTGGAGCGTCCGCCCCGGAGGGAGATACTCGAAAACACGAAAGGCCACGGTCCGCTGGGCGTCCGTGGCCGGTGAGGAGAGTGCTACCGAGGGCGAGCTCGGAGAGCGATCCGGGGCACGGACGACAGGGCTGCTGCATGTGCGCGACGGCGAAGGACACGCTTCGGCGCCTCCGCCCACATGGCGGCGGGCAGGTGAGCGGCGCCGCCGATTGATGCCGACGGCAGGGGACGCTGGGCGACCACCGCGCAGTGCTGCACGCTGCTGATCCGATCGATCATGGTTCCGATCACCTCCCTTGCTCTTCGAGACGACAACGTCGTCCGTGCGGTCCCGCCGATGCCGGGCATCGGGGGCTGGCCGTGACGGCAGGCCGAAGCCCGCGACGTCGGAATCCAGGGTAAGCGGTCCCGACGGAACCACACAACCCATTTTTGACCTGCGGTTACATGCCTTCGATGAGGGACTGCTGCGCGACGGACCGCGGGTTCTCCCCCCGCACCACCGCAAGGACGTCCGCACCAAACCGTTCGAGCTTCTTCGCGCCGATCCCCGGAATCGTGACGAGCGCGCGGTCGTCGACGGGCTGCTGCTCGGCGATCGCGGTCAACGTGGTGTCGCTGAACACCACGTAGGCGGGCACCTTCAACTCCTTCGCCTTCTCCAGCCGCCACGTCTTAAGCGAGTCGAACAGGGCCGCGTCGAGGTTCGACGGGCAGGTCTCGCACCGTCCGAGCATCGTCGCCGCGGTGCCGAGGAGCTGCTTGCCGCACACCCGGCAGCGGGGGCGCTTCTTCTGCGCTGCCGGCGCCGCGATCCGCGACGCCGGTGAGTCGTCGGGGATCAGTCCGAGCAGGAAGCGGGACCGCCGTCGGGATCGGCGACCGCCCTCGGCGCGCGCCAGCGCCCACGAGAGCTGGAGGTGTTCGCGAGCCCGGGTGACGCCGACGTACAGCAGCCGGCGTTCCTCCTCCACCGCCGCCTCGTCCGGCGGCGTGGTCTTGTCCCCCAGCGCGTGTTGGATCGGGAGGGTTCCGTCGGCGAGGCCGACCAGGAACACCGCGTCCCACTCGAGCCCCTTCGCGGCGTGCAGTGACGCCAAGGTCACCCCCTGCACGGTCGGAGGGTGCCGGGCCTCGGCACGCGCCGCCAGGTCGCGGAGCAGCCCGGCCAGATCCAGGTCCGGCTGGTGGGCCAGCAGTTCCTCGGTCAGCGCGACGAGGGCGGTCAGCGACGCCCACTTCTCACGGGCCTGCGCGCCCGCGGGCTCGGTGTCCGTCAGGCCCATCGGCACCAGCACCGCACGCACGAGGGTCACCAGCACGTCGCCGCGGTCCGCGCCCTCGGGCAGATCCTCCCGCGCCGCGGCCTGCCGCAGCGCGTTCACCGCCTGCCGCACCTCCGGGCGGGTGAAGAAGCCCTCCCCGCCGCGCACCTGGAACGGGATCCCCAGTTCCGTCAGCGCCTGCTCGTGCACCTCCGACTGCGCGTTGATCCGGTACAGCACCGCGATCTCCGCCGCAGGCACGCCCGACTCGATCAGCTTCTTGATCGACGCGGCGACCGCCGCCGCCTCGGCCGGTTCGTCGTCGAACTCGACGAACGTCGGGTCCGGTCCGCTCGGGCGCTGACCGATCAGTTGCAGGCGGGTGCCCGCGATCCGGCCGCGGGCCGCGCCGATCACCCGGTTCGCGAGGGACACCACCTCGGGGGTGGACCGGTAGTCGCGCTCGAGCCGGACGACGGTCGCCTCCGGGAAGCGGCGGGAGAAGTCGAGCAGGTGCCGCGGCGACGCACCCGTGAACGAATAGATCGTCTGATTCGCGTCACCGACGACGGTGAGGTCATCCCGCTCGCCGAGCCACGCGTCGAGGACCCGCTGCTGCAGCGGTGTCACGTCCTGGTACTCGTCGACGACGAAGCAGCGGTACCGGTCCCGGAACTCCTCCGCGACGGCGGCATGATCCTCAAGCGCGGCGGCGGTGTGCAGCAGCAGGTCGTCGAAGTCGAGCAACATCGTCTCGCCGCGCAGCTTGAGCGACTCGTAGGACGCGTACACCTGCGCGACCTTCGCCGCGTCGGCGGGCGGTTCGCGGCGCGTCCGGGCCGCGGCCGCCGGGTAGTCCTCCGGGGCCACCAACGACGCCTTCGACCATTCGATCTCCCCCGCCAGGTCCCGCACGCTCTCGGTGGTGGTGGGCAGTCCCGCACGGTTCGCGGCCTGCGCGACAACCGCAAACTTCCGGTCCAGCAGTTCCCACTGGGCGTCGCCGACCACCTGCGGCCAGAAATACCGCAGCTGCCGCAGCGCCGCCGCATGGAAGGTGCGGGCCTGCACCTGACTCGCGCCGTCCCCGATGCCGAGGCCCCGCAGCCGCTCCCGCATCTCGCCCGCCGCGCGGGCGGTGAACGTCACCGCCAGCACCTGCCCGGCCGCGACGTGGCCGTCCGCAACGAGTCGAGCGATCCGATGCGTGATGGTGCGGGTCTTGCCCGTCCCGGCACCGGCGAGCACGCAGACCGGTCCCCGCGGTGCAAGCACGGCCGCCGACTGCTGCGGGTCCAGACCCTCGACGGTGCCACCGGGTTCCCGAACGCTCGCAGACATGCCACCCATCATGGCAGGACCAACCGACAGACCCGATCCGCCTGCGGCAACCGTGCGCGATTTTCACCCCCATTGGGGTAAGGATCACTCACGGCGGCGGAGCCGCACGGAACAATCCGGCGAGACCGTGGTGTTATATGCCACGTGACCGCAACCGAGACCGCCCCCGCCCTGACCATGTACTCCACCACCTGGTGCGGGTACTGCCGCCGCCTGAAGAAGCAGCTGGACGAGAACGGCATCAGCTACGTCGAGGTCGACATCGAGCACGATCCCGCCTCCGCCGAGTTCGTGGGAAGCGTCAACGGCGGCAACCACGTCGTCCCGACGGTGAAGTTCGCGGACGGCACGACGGCCACCAACCCCACCCTGGCCGACGTGAAGAAGATCCTCGGCGTCTGAGCGGACGCCCGCACCACCGTCGACAACGGATGGCCGCCTCGATCGGAGGCGGCCATCGGCATTCACAGAGACCGGATGCCAGCGAGTTGGCCACGCCGGCGGTGCCGGCTATTTGGCCACGCCGGCGGTGCTGGCTATTTTGCCCACGCCTCGATCATCCCGCGGGCGATGGACACCGAGCCGGGAACGAGCAACCGCGCCTCCTCCGGCGACGACCAGTCTCCGAGGGCGAGGGCGTCACGAACCTCGTCCCGCGAGAACCAGTGCGCCTCCGCGATCTCCCCGTCGGTGAAGGCCAGCGGGGCTTCCGGGTCAGCGATGGCGGAGAAGCCGATCATCACCGATCGGGGGAACGGCCACGGTTGACTTCCGAGGTAGTGGATGTCCCGGACCGCGAGGCCGACCTCCTCCTCGATTTCCCGCGCGACGCACGCCTCAAGGGACTCCCCGGCCTCAACGAACCCGGCGAGCACCGAGAACCGGCGATCCGGCCACATTCCGTTGCGCGCCAACAGGACTCGGTCTGCGCCGTCGTGCACCAGGCAGATCACCGCTGGATCGGTGCGGGGAAACTCCTCGTGTCCGGTGCTGCTGCTGTGCCGGGACCACCCCGACATCGTCGGTTCCGTCGGGGACCCATCGATCGCACTGAATCCGGCGCCGTCATGCCAGTTCAGGATCGCGACCGCGGTGGTCAGCAGTCCGGCACTCGCGTCGTCGAGCCGATGACCGATCATCCGGAGGTCGGCGAGCTGACCGGTCATCGCGGGGACCCGCACCGCCCACAGGTGCTTGCCCTCCCGACGTCCGAGGAACACCGCGCCGGGGACCGGCTCCGCGCCGAGCGCCGCCGCCGGTTCGAGCACCAGGTCCGCACCGTCGACGCGAGCCTGTCCGCGATGGGTGATCCGCAGCAGCAACGCGTCCGCCCACCCGGCCCGCAACGCGTCGACATCGGAACGCAGTTCCTCCGCTCGATCGAGCGCCGAACGCGACAACAACGGGACCTCGGTCATCTCGAAATCAGCCACGTACTCACCCTAGGGCGCGGCCTCCGCGGCACCCCGCCCAGACCCGGGCCCGCCGGTCAGTTGCCGACGCGGCGAATGTAGAGCAGCCGGTCGTCCGCCTCGACGGCGTCGACCTCCGGCGCACCGACCCGGACCAGTCGCCCGTCGCGCACCACGGCAAGAACAATGTCGGACAGGTGCCGCGGCGAACCACCGACCTCGTCGTGCTCGACCTCGCGTTCGGCGATCGCGAAGCCGGCCTCCGGGGTGAGGAGGTCCTCGATCATCTCCACGACGGTCGGGGTGGTGCGCGCGATACCGAGCAGGCGTCCCGCCGTTTCCGACGACACCACCACCGAATCCGCACCCGACTGCCGCAGCAGGTGCGCGTTGTCGGTCTCCCGGATCGCGGCGACGATCTTCGCCTTCGGACCCACCTCGCGGGCCGTGAGCGTCACCAGCACCGCGGTATCGTCCCGGTTGGCCGCGACGATCACCGACGCGGCGTTCTGCACGCCCGCCAACCGCAGCACATCCGACTTGGTTGCCGATCCGAGCACCGTCACCAAACCGAGCCCGGCCGCCGAGTCCAGCACCGTCTGATCGGTGTCGACGACCACGATGTCGGACGGCTTGATCCCGTCACCGAGCATCGCGTCGACCGCGGTCCGCCCCTTGGTCCCGTAGCCGACGACGACGGTGTGATTGCGCATGGTGTTCCTCCAACGCTGAATCTTGTATGCCTGCCGGGACCGTTCGGTCAACGCCGCCAGGGTGGTGCTGATCAGGATGATCAGGAAGAGCACCCGCAGCGGGGTGATGACCAGCACGTTGATCAACCGTGCACTCGGGCTCAGCGGGGTGATGTCCCCGTACCCGGTTGTCGACAGGGACACCGTCGCGTAGTACAGGCAATCCAGGAACGACAGCTCGTTCTCCTGCGCGTCCCGATAGCCGTCCCGATCCAGATAGATGACGATCACCGCGAGAAACAGGACCGTGACCGCCATCATCACCCGGCGGAAGATCAGCCGGAACGGGCTGCGCACCGCCTCCGGGATCCGCAACACGCCAACGAGCGCGTAGTCCGGCTGCGCGATCAGGCTCTCCTGATCGCGTAACCGTTGGCGCAACTTACCGGCCATGTGCGGGACTCCAGTTCGCAGACATCGGCACGGAGCCTAGCCAACGACGCACCCGGCGCGCGCGGGACCACACGGCGCGCACCGAAGAACCGCGGCACACCTGGCGCGGCCCGCCGCGGCACACCTGGCGCGGCCCGCCGCGGTCGTGCACCCTGATGGCATGACCCCCTCCCCCGCCGCCACCCTCTCGGCGCTGCTGATCGGTTCGGGCACCCTGCACTTCGTGTCCCCGGCAGCGTTCGACTCGATCGTTCCGCGCGCGCTTCCCGGGCGGGCACGCACGTACACGCAGGTGTCGGGCGCGGCGGAACTCGCGATCGGTGCCGCACTCGCGGTCCCCCGCACCCGTCGCCTCGGCGGCACCCTCGCCGCCGCACTCTTCGTCGCGGTCTTCCCCGCCAACGTGAACATGGCGGTCGACTGGATGCGCCGCGACTCGGTGTCGGCGCCGCTGAAGGCGCTCGCCCTGGCGCGGCTTCCGCTGCAGGTCCCGCTCGTCGCCACGGCGTTGAAGGTTCGCCGACAGTCGGGTCGACCGGTCACGTAGCCCGACCCGCCCTGCCACCGTCGGCGCCGGTCCCCCAGCCGCCCGCTCGGTCACTCCGCGGCCCTCGTCGACTCGCCCGGTCCGTCCGCTCCTGCCGTCTCGATCAGGTGGGCCAACTCGCCTGCGTCGGGAAGGTCGTCAGGCGAGATTGTCCGGCCGGTCCGCACGTAGTGGAACGCGGCCCGCACCCGCGCCGGGTCGACGGGATCCCCGCCGTTGGCCCGTGCCCGCGCCGACATCAGCTCCGCCCAGGCGAGTCGGTACGCGGCCAACTGCATCGCGACGGCATGCTCGTTCGTGGCGCTCGGTTCGGCGCCGGTCTTCCAGTCGATCACGGTCCAGCCGCCGTCGGGATCGGCGAACACCGCGTCGATCCGGCCGCGCACCACGGTTCCCGCGATGGACGTCTCGAACGGCACCTCCACCTCGACCGGGCTGCGGTTCGCCCACGCCGACCGCAGGAACGCGTCCTGCAACGCCGCCAGCTCCCCGTCCGTTGCGCCGTCGGTGTCTGCCGACCCGGGCAACTCGTCCATATCCAGCAGGCGGGTTGCCCCGAATCGCCGCTCGATCCAGGCGTGGAAAGCGGTTCCCCTGCGCGCCAGTGGATTCGGCGGGAACGGCAGCGGGCGACGCAACCGCGCGGCCAGTGCGTCGGGCGCCGCCGCCAGGTCGACCAGCTGGCTCACCGACATCTGCGTTGGCAGCGACACCTGCGCGCGCGACGCGGCACGGGCGGCCCGCTCGGCGAGCAGGGCGTCCACATCCGCGGCCCACCCCTCGGGATCCGGATCGTCGCCCTCCCCTCCCGCCGCGGGTGACGGGTCCGGATCGGTCAACGCCGCCAGCACCAGAGCAGCTCCCCGCTCGACCGTGATCCTCCTGTCCCCCAACGGGTCCCGTGGCCACTCCGCGGTCACCGGATCCGCCGTCAGCGGGTTCTCGTCCTCCGGGCCGGGGTCCGGCGCCCACTGCTCGACGACCCCGATCGGGCGATCCTCCCCCGCCGCCGCGTCGACGACGGCGCGCATCTCGGTCAGGAAGTCCGACGGCCCCTTCGGGGTGCCGCCGGACTCGGCCCAGTGGTGCCCCGAGAGGTACAGCGCCCGCTCGGTGCGGGTCAACGCCACGTAGAAGAGCCTGCGATCCTCCTCCAGCTTGCGCCGCGCGAGGGCCTCCTTGTTGGCGAGCAGCACCTCCTCGAGGTCCCTGCGGTCGTGCACGTCCTCCAGGTCGGGGACCGGAACCCCGTCGGACCCGTCGCCGCCCTGTGCGCGGTCACCGCGCAACGTTGGCGGCAACTCCGCGACGGAGCCGAGCCACGTGCCGGTGCCGGTCCCGGACGGGAACACCCCAGCCACGATGTGCGGCACCGCGACGACCTGCCATTCGAGGCCCTTCGCGGAGTGCACGGTCAGCACCTGGACCCGGTCGGGCGCGACCTCCACCTCGCCGGGCGCCAGCCCGTTCTCGACGGTCTCGGCCGCGGTCAGGAACGCGAGCAGCCCGGTCAACGTCGCGGCCGGGTTGCGCGCGTACCCCGCGACGGCGTCGGCGAACGCGTCGAGGTGTTCGCGGCCCGCGCCGCCGGGCCGCACCCACGGCAGCCGGGCCTGTGCCTCGATCCCGATGCCGAGGACCCGCTCGACCTCGGCGACCAGTTCCGTGAGCGGCTGCCCGATCCGTTCCCGCAGGGACGTCAGCTCCGCGGCGAGCGCGTCGATGCGGGCGTACCCGAGCGCCGAATACCGGGACGGCGCACCCGGATCGGCGATCGCGTCGGCGAGACCGGCCTGCTCCGCGTACTCACCGGGCAGCGCCGCATCCAGGGCCAGGTCCAGACTGTCGGGGTCGGTGACGGCGCCGCCCGCGTTGCGGGCCGCCCCGACTGCGAGCTCGCGTGCCCGCCGCCACAGCGCGGCGAGGTCGGCGACCCCGAGGCGCCACCGGGCCCCGGTGAGCACCCGAACCGTGGCACTGCCCGCGAGCGGATCCGCGACCAGGCGCAGCATCGCGATCACGTCCGCGACCTCGGGCACGTGCAGCAGCCCGCCGAGCCCGACCACCTCGACCGGCAAACCCCGGCGGCGCAGTGCGGTGGCGATCGGCGCCGCGTCGGCGTTGCGGCGGATCAGGACCGCCGCCGTCGGTGGGGCCTCGTCACGCTCACGTGCGGACGCGTACTCCGCGGCGATCCGTTCCGCGATCCAGTCCCGCTCCCGCTCGACGTCGGCGAGCAGGGCGAGGCGGATGTCACCGGGCGCGACCTCCGGTTTCGGCCGCAGTTCGGGGACCGGTACGCCCCGTTCCCGGAGGCTTGCCGATGCGGCGTTCGCGAGTTCGAGCGCCTCCGCCGGGTTGCGCCAGCTGGTGAGCAGTTCGAGCCGCGGCGCGGGACGCCCGTCGGGCAGCGGAAAGTCGGTCGCGAAGCGGGGCAGGTTCGCCGCGGACGCGCCGCGCCACCCGTAGATCGATTGCATCGGATCCCCGACCGCGGTCAACGCGAGGGATCCGTCCTCGCCGCCACCGAACAGGGACGCCAACAGCACCCGCTGCGCGTGCCCGGTGTCCTGGTACTCGTCGAGCAGCACCACCCGGAAGCGTTCCCGCTCGGACCGCCCGACCTCGGGGTGTTCGGCGGCGACGCGGGCGGCGAGGGACATCTGGCTGCCGAAGTCGAGGGCTCCGTCGCGGCGCAGCGCCTCGGCGACCCGCTGGACGAGCGGCAGCAGCGCGACCCGTTCGTGCTGGGTGTCGAGCAGGTCGAGCAGCTCCTTCTTCGGCCCACCGCGCTGCCGCGGTCCGGCGGGCAGGGTGTGGATCAGCTTGTCGAGTTCGGTGTGCGCCTCGCGCAGGTCCTCGGGCTCGACAAGGTGCTCGGCGAGCTGCCCGGACAGCGCGAGCACCGCCTCGGTCAGCGAGGTCGGGCTGCGGTCGGTGTCGAGGTCGCCGTCGTATGCGCTGACGACCCGGTACGCGAGCTGCCACAGCGCGGTCTCCGACAGCAGTTCGGCGGACGGCTCCATCGGCAGCAGCAGCCCGTGCTCGGTGAGCAGTCTGCCCGCGTACGAGTGGTAGGTGCTGACCTCCGGTTCCCCGGTGAGGATCCGTCCCCGCAGGTCCTCGCCGAGCCCGAGCCTGCGGGTGACCCGCGGGTCCGCCAGCCGAGCGAGGCGCTGCCGGATCCGGGACGTCAACTGCTGCGCCGCTTTTCGGGTGAACGTCAGACCGAGCACCTGCTCGGGGTCGACCAGGCCGTTCGCAACCAGCCACACCACCCGCGCGGCCATCGTCTCGGTCTTGCCCGCGCCCGCGCCCGCGACGACGAGAGTGGGGCCGAGCGGCGCGGCGATCACCGCCGCCTGCTCGGGTGTCGGCGAGAACTGGCCAAGCGCCGCCGCCACCTCGGCCGGCGTGATCCGGGCTGTCGCCATCCCGCTGCTCCCGGCTGCGGCGTTCACGACTCGGTCACCTGGCGTCCCCGCTCCTGCGCCGGGCAACTCGACACCACCGGGCAGTGCCTGCAGCCGTCGTTCGGGTGCGCCAGGAACCGGGGCCCCTGGGTTGCCGCCGCGGCGGCATGCACCACGTCCAGCCACTGTTCCTCGGTCTCCTCGGTCAGCGGCTCCTGCAGCCGTTGGGTCGCGCCGTCCTTCCGGTTCGCCTTGGCCACGAAGACGAGTCGCGCGCCGCCGGGCCGCGCGTCGGGTTCGCCGTCGATGGCTCCCCGCGCCGCGGCGAGCTGGTAGGTGGCGAGCTGCGCGTGCTGCTGCGCGGCCTCCCGGCTGACCGGGGTGCGCGCGGTCTTGACGTCGACGACGACGAGTCGGCCGTCGGCGTCCCGCTCAAGACGGTCAATGCGACCCCGCAGCTGCACGGCCGACTCCCCGTCGACGCGGGCCTCGAGCACCCCGTCGACGGCGACCTCGACACCCACCTCGGTGAGCTCGCCGCGGGTGCGGTGCAGCCAGTCGTCGAAGGTGTCGATCATCTGCGCGGTTCGGTCCATCTCGCGCCGCGAATACCACTGCGACCCCAGATCGACGGCGTCCCACGCGACCGCCAGTGCCCGGCGCACCTGTTCGGGGGGCATCTTCCCGGCGACCGCCTGGACCAGGGTGTGCACCAGGGTGCCGGTGACCGCGTGCGTGTTCTCGCCGTCGCTGCCGCCGTGCCGTTCCAGCGCCCACCGCAGCGGGCACGCGTCGAGCTGCTCGATCATGGACGGCGACAGCGGGACCGGTCCATCCTCCGGCCGCCACAGCGGTTCGGTGGTGCTCGGGTCGCCGACGGCGTACCAGTGTTCGGGGTGCGCGCCGCGAACACCGGCGCGGGCCAGCCGCGCCAACTGCGCGGCGGCCCGCCGCTGCTTGTCGGGATCGGTGTCGGCAAGCTCCGGATCGCACACCACCCGGCGCAGTTCGGCGATCAGGGACGGCAACGCAAGGACCCGGCTCGGCAGCGCAGGAGCAAGGTCCGCGGCACCCTCGCCGAGTTCCGCGTCGGCACCGAGCAGCTCGTCGACGAACCGGGACGGCTCCAGGTCCGCGTCGCCGGTGGTCGACCGGACGGCCGTCACCAGCAGGCTCCGCCGGGCGCGGCTGCACGCCAGCAGGAACAGCCGGCGTTCCTCGGCGAGCAGCGGCGCCGTCCGCGACAGGGTTGCCTCGCCGGGCTCGGCGACACCGGCGGTCAGATCGACGAGGTCCTCGGTGCCGAGGAGGGTGCCGCGGGCCCGCAGCCCGGGCCACAGGCCCTCCTGGACAGCGGCGACCACGACCACGTCCCATTCCCGGCCAGCGGCGGCGTGCGCGCTGAGCACCGACACGGCCTCCGCTCCGGCCGCCGCCGTCCTCGGATCGGTCGGGATCTCCTGGTCGGTGAGGTAGTCCACGAATCCGGCGAGGCTGGCACGGGGCAGCCGGTCGACGTAGTTGGCCGCCGCGTCGAACAACGCGACGACGGCGTCCAGATCACGGTCGGCCTGCGACCCGATCGGGCCGCCGCGCACCGACGCCGCCGACCACCGCTTCTCCAGGCCGGTCGCCTGCCAGGCAGCCCACAGCACGTTCTCGACGCCGCGGCCCTCCCGCTGCGCCTTCCCCGCGCGGGCGAGCACCGACAGCGTGCGGCGCAGGGCACCGAACTCGCCCTCGGTGAGCCCGTCGACAAGCGATCGGTGGGGCTGCTCCCCGTCCACGATCAGCGTCCGCAGCAGCTCCGCCGAGTCCCGTTCGCCGCCCGCGGCGAGCTCGACGCGCCGCAGGCCGCGGCGCAGCCTGCGCAGCGTCACCGGGTCGGTGCCGCCGACCGGGCCCGATACCAGGGCGAGCGCGTCCTCACCGGTGAACGGTCCGCCCGCCACCGCCCGCAGCGCCAGCAGCAGACCCCCGACCGCGTGCTGTCGGGCCAGCGGCAGTTCGGACGCCGCGGTCGTGACCGGCACGCCCGCCGCGAGCAGCGCGCGGCGCAGCGGGGGCAGCACCCGGGGAACGGACCGGACGATCACCGCCATCCGCGACCACGGCACCCCGTCGTGCAGGTGAGCGCGGCGCAGGGTGTCCGCGATCAGCGCCGCTTCCTTCCCTGCCGTGGCGAGCACCGCGACCGCGGCCGTGCCCTCGGCATCGGCGGCAGGCCGGGCACCGCGGTGCGGGGGCAGGCCGGGCAGCCGGCCGGCGATCCGCGCCGACACCGCCGCGATCCGGGGGGCGCCCCGGTGATTCGTGCGGAGCACCACCTGCCGGTCGCCGCCGGTGTCCGCGAGACCGGTGAGGTACCGGGCGTCCGCTCCGCGGAACCCGAACACCGCCTGGTCCGGGTCGCCGGCGACGACCGCGAGATCGGCGCCGCCACCGAGCAGCCGCACCAACTCGGCCGCCTGCGGATCCAGGTGCTGCGCGTCGTCGACGAGCAGGCACCGGATGCGGGCGCGTTCCCGGTCCAGCAGGTCCGGGTCGGTCGCGAACGCGGACAGGGCCGCGCCGACCAGTTCCGCGGCGTCGAGCGCGGGGGCGGTTGCCTCCGGGGCGTCCATCCCGACCGAGCCGCGCAGCAGCATCACCTGCTCGTACCGTTCGACGAAGGTGCCGGCGGCGACCCATTCCGGCCGGTCGTGCCGGTGGCCGAGACGGATCAGGTCCTCGGGGCCGAGGCCGCGTTCGCCGGCCCGCAGCATCAGGTCACGTAGTTGCGCGGCGAACCCGACCATCGGCAGCGCGGGGCGCAACCGTTCCGGCCAGTCCGGTGCGCCGTCCTCGATGTCGCCGCGCAGCAGTTCCCGCAGCACCGCGTCCTGTTCGGCACCGGTGATCAGCCGCGGCGGCGGGTTCGAATGCGCTGCCGCCTGCAGCCGCAGCACCGCGAACGCATACGAGTGCACGGTCCGCACCAGCGGCTCGCGGGTGGCGCGCGACCCGCCCGCCCCCAGCAGTGCGGTGCTGATCTCCTCCCGCACCGACATCGCCGATTTTCGTGAATGCGTCAGCACAAGAACGGATTCCGGGTCTCCGCCCGGTCCGCTGATGCGGGAGGCCGCGAGGTCGACGATCAGGGAGGTCTTCCCGGTCCCTGGACCGCCGAGGATCTGCCACGGGCGGCGATCCGGTGCGCCGGGGCCGGTGGTCGCGGCGGCGAGCAGCGGCGCCGCCTCCGGCCCCCACCGCCGGGTCGGCACGGCGCGGGGGGCACGACGCACCAGGGTGGTGGTCGGCCTGCTCGCCCGCTGCGTACTCATGACCGGCATTCCATCACGGGCCCCCGACAGGTTCGGCGTGGTGCCGGGCACCGACCGGCACACCACCCGTCGGGCACAATGGCGGCCGTGCCCGACCTGAACGTTCACCGCTTCGGCCCCGTCGACGGGCCGCCTGTTCTCGCGCTGCACGGACTGACCGGTCACGGGAAGCGGTGGCGGCACCTCGCCGACGATCACCTGCCCGGCGCCAGGGTGATCGCCCCCGACCTGCGCGGCCACGGGCACTCGACGTGGAACCCGCCGTGGGGTGTCGCCGACCAGGTCGACTCCCTCGTCGAGGTGGTGGACGCCGAGGCAACGGAGCCGGTCGTCCTCGTCGGGCACTCGTACGGCGGGCTGATCGCCGTGCACCTGGCCGCCCGCGTCCCGGAGCGGGTCCGGGGCCTGCTGCTGCTCGACCCGGCGTTGGGCCTCGATCCGGCGCGGATGTTGGAGGTCGCCGACCTGACCATCCGGTACCCGGACTACACCGACGCCGCCGAGGCCCGGTCGGAGAAGGTGCACGGGGCGTGGGCCGGTGTCGCGGCGGACGTGCTCGACGAGGAGATGGCCACGCACCTGATCGACCTGACCGGCGGGCGGGTCGGCTGGCGGTACGCCGTCCCCGCGGTCGTCGCGGCCTGGGGAGAGCTGGCCCGACCGGTGGTGCTGCCGCCCGCCGAGCTGCCGACGATCCTGGTGCAGGCGATGCGGGTGCAGCCGCCGTACGTCACCCCCGCGCTGCGGACCGCCCTGGCCGCACATCTCGGTGACCGGCTGACGGTGGTGGAGATGGACGTCGACCACATGGTCGCAGGCGCGCGTCCCGCGGAGGTCGCGGCGCTGATCGAGACGCTGCTGTAGGCGATGACGACCGAGGAGCAGGTGGAGCGGGTCCGCGACCTCGTCTCCTCGATCCCGCCGGGCCGAGTGAGCACCTACGGCGACATCGCGGCGGCCGCCGGCCTGTCCACCCCGCGGACGGTGGGGTGGATCATGCGCACCGACTCCGCCGACCTGCCGTGGCATCGGGTGGTGCCCGCGTCCGGCAGGCCCGCCCCGCACCTCGCCGCGCGGCAGCTGGAGCGCCTTGCCGCCGAGAACGTCCCGATCCACGGCGGCCGCATCGACCTGGCGGTCGCCCGGCACCGGTTCTAGGGCACCGCGAGTTGGGCGTTTTCCTGCACTCCGAGCCCGGTCGAGCACCACAACAACCAACTCGCGGCGAGGTGCACGTCCGGTCGGTCTAGCGTCGACGGTATGACGTGCACCCTGGTCACCCCCTGGCTCGGCCGTCCGCTCAGCCCCCGGTCCGAGCCCGCCCGCGGTGGGGTCGACGCGACCGCCATCCTCGACTGGGGTGCTCCCGTGTTCGAGCTGCTGCCGACGCGCGCCGCTGGCGAGGCCTCGTCCGATCACCTGCGCGCGACGCACCGGACGGTCGGCGCCCGGATTGGTGCGGTCTACGGGCTCGACGACACCCAGCCCGCGTCGAGCACGCTCCGGCGCGGGCTCGGCTCGTGCAGCCAGCGTCTGGCGGTGATCGAGGCGTGCGCGCGGCGCGCCGGGATCGCCACCCGCGTCGAGGGCCTCGTGCTGCGCGGCGAGTTCTGGTACCCGAGGTTCCGGTACCTGCGCCCGTTTGTCCCGGACCGGGTGCTGCTCGCCTGGCCGAGCTTCCTGATCGACGACGCGTGGCTCGACGCATCGGTGGTGTTCTCCGGCACCGGTTGCGCTGCCCCGCAACCGTTCACGAACAGCGGCGAGGAGACCCTGTTCGACGCGGCGGCGCGGGCACCGATCAGTTGGGCGCCGTCCGGTGACCCCGGCTGCCTGGATCTGTCGGGCGCGGTCGTGCACTCGGTCGGAATGTTCGACTCCCGGGACGAGTTGTTCGCCGCCTACGGGCAGACGCTGCGGCGGCCGGTCCGCGTGGCACTGGACCCGCTGCTGCGGCGCAGGCGCGCAAGCTGATCGCGCGCCACCCACGGAGGCGCGGCAGGTCGTAGCGTCGACCGCAGGCGGGATCGCCGGTGCGCGGGAAGCGAAACGGGCGGCGCCGCCGGGCCGTGCGACCATGGACGCATGACCGCCGAACCGTTTGACGCCATCGTCCTCGCTGGCGGGTCCGGGTCGCGGATGGGCGGGGTGGACAAGCCTGCCCTCGGGGTCGGGGGACGGAGCATGCTCGGCACCGCGCTGGCGGCGGTCGCCGGAGCGTCGACCACCGTGGTCGTCGGCCCACCGCGCGCGGACCTGGATCCGGCGATCCGGCAGGTCCAGGAGTCCCCGCGCGGCGCGGGCCCGGTCGCGGCGCTGGCGGCGGGGCTGCGCGCGGTCGGCGGCAGCGCGGTGGTCGCGGTGCTGGCCGCGGACCTGCCGGAGCTGACGCCGGGTGCGATCGATCTGCTGCGCAGCGCACTCGACGTGGCCCCCGACCGCGGCGCCGCGCTGGCCGTCGACGAATCCGGCCGCGTCCAGTTCCTGCTCGGGGTGTGGCGCGCCGACGTGCTGTCCGCGCGGCTCGGGGAGCTCGACGGCGTCACCAATCAGCCGATGAAAACTCTTGTCCCCGACACGTTCACCCGGGTCGAGATGGCGGGCATCTCGGACTGCGACACGCCCGCCGACGTTGCGGCGGCCCGCGCCAGGGCGACACCGAGCGCGTCGGCCGACGCAACCCCGCTGAGCATCGGCGCCGCCCGCACCGCCGTGCACGCGGCGCTTGAGACGCTACCCGCCTTCCCGCAGTCCCCGCTCGACGCGATCGGCAGCGCGCTCGCCCAGTCGCTGCGGGCCGAGGAGGCGCTCCCCCGGGTGCCGGTGTCCGCGATGGACGGGTATGCGGTCGCCGGGGACGGGCCGTGGCTGCTCGACACCGCCGTCCGGTACGCGGGGTCGACCGACACCGTGGTCCTCGATCCGGGACACGCCGTCCGGATCGCCACCGGCGCGCACCTGCCGACCGGCGCCGACACCGTGATTCGTGACGAGCACGTCGACGTCGCCGACTCCGCGACCGGCGGCCGGGTCGTCGCCCGCGCGCCGGGGGCACCGATCCGGGACGACGTGCGCCGCCCCGGCGAGGACTGGCTGCCCGGATCCCTGCTGGCGACACCGGGCACCGCAGTGACGCCCGCGTTGGCGTCGGTCGCGCTCAGCGCGGAGGTGTCGGAGCTACTGGTCCGCGGGCCGGTGCGCGGGCATGTGGTGGTCACCGGCGACGAGATCCGCAGGGACGGGCCGTTGCGGGACGGGCAGACCAGGGACTCGCTCGGCCCGGTGCTGCCCCGGTTCCTCGCCTGGTGTGGGGTGCCGACGCTCGGGGACACGCACCTGCGGGACACCGCTGGCGGATTCGACGAACTGCTCGGCGGCGATCGGTCCGCCGTGGACGCGGACCTGCTGGTGATGGTCGGCGCGACCGGGGGCGGCGCGGCCGACCACCTGCGCGCCGCGTTGGAGCGGGCAGGCGCCCGCATCGTCGTCGGCCGGGTGCGGTGCAGGCCCGGCGGGTCGCAGATCGCCGCGACCCTGCCGGACGGCCGGATCGTGCTCGGCCTGCCGGGCAATCCGTACGCGGCGGTCGCGACGTTGCTGCTGATGGTTCCGACCGTGGTCGCGGCGCTGACCGGTGCGCCGCAACCCGATCCGGTCGTCGGATTGATCGCGAACGCCGCCGAGATCGACTCGGACGTCACGCGACTCGTGCCCGCGACCCTCGGCCCGGACGGCAGGTGGCGGGTCGAGGCGCAGGTGCGGACCGCGCATCTCGGCGCGTTGGTGAGGGCGCAGGCCCTCGCCGTCATCGAACCGGGGACACCGGACGGCGGCTCGGCCGAACTGCTGCTGCTGCCGCACTGACGCCCTGCCGGAACCGGCGGGCGAGCAGGCGCACCAGCGCCGGATGCACGCCGAGCGGCTCCGCGACACCGTCCGCCCCGCACGCACCGAGCCGGCTGTGAAAGAGGCCGTGCGCCAACAGGTACGACGCGACGAACACCGGGCGCCCGGTCTCGGCCCGCACCCGAGCGACCACATCCGCCACCCTCGGCTGCGCGGTCGCGACGTAGCCGATGTCGACCCGGTCACCGGTCAGGTCGGCCAGCATCCCCGCAGCACGCTGCACGTCCGCCAGTGCCCGCGGGTCGGACGAGCCCGCGGCAGCGAGCACCACCGCGTCCCCGGCGCGCCATCCGGCAGCGCGGAGTCGTTCGAGGAGCACCAGCGCCAGCACCGGATCGGGCCCGAGCGCGGCGGTGACCTGCACCGCGGGGTGCCCGGACTCCGCCACCTCGCGGGGCACGTCGGTGTGCACGTGGTAGCCGGATGCCAGGAAGGCGGGCACCACGACGGCGGGCCCGTCGAGGTCGCGCAGCACCTCCGCCGGTGACGGTCCGAGCACGTCCACGAACGCGACGCGGGTGGTGCCGACGATCGCGGCCACCTCCTCCGCGAGCGCGGCGACCAGGTCAACTCCCCGGGTGGACCGGGTGCCGTGCGCGACGAGCACCAGCGCGGGCGCGGCCGTCACGACCTGCTCCCGTCACCGCACTCGACGGGGTCGATCGCCAGCCGGTAGCCGCGCTTGACGACGGTCTGCACGATCTTCGGCGCGCCGAGGCAGGACCGCAGCCGCGCGATCGCCGTTTCCACCGCGTGCGTGTCGCCGCCGCCGCCGGGGAGCACCGCGAGCAGATCCTCGCGGGAGACGACCCGGCCCGGCCGATGCGCGAGGGTCCGCATCAGGGCCATCGCGGCGGGCGCCAGCTGCCGGACCTCGCCGTCGACGACGACGCAGCCGCCCCGCACGCTCAGTTCGTGCCCGGCCGCGTTCAGCCGCATCGCGCGGCGCGGCAGTTCCTCGGCGATGTGCCGGGCGAGGGACCCGAGACGGGCCCGCCCCGGCATGGTGGTGTGCACGCCGAGCGCCTCCAGCGGCGCCGCCGTCACCGGCCCGACGCACACCGCGAGGACTCGGCCGTCGAACGCCTTCAGCAGCGGGTCGACGAGCCCGATCTCCTTGGCGCGCATCAGCATCGCGGCAACCGCTGGCGCGCTGGTGAAGCTGACCGCGTCCAGGCCGCCGCCGACGGTCAGTTCGATCAGCCGGTCCATCGCGGTCTGGTCGTCCGGTGGTGTCCACCGGTAGACGGGGACCGGGACCACGTCCGCCCCGGCAATCCGGAGGACCTCGCAGAAGTCCGGCAGCGGCTCCCACTCGGTGGTGGCGCCGTGCAGCTGCACGGCGATCCGCTTGCCCTCGACACCCTCGGCGAGCAGGTGGTCGAGCACCTCGGCCGAGGACTCCGACGGCGGCGACCATTCCTCCCGCAGGTCGGCGGCCCGGATGGCACCCTTCGCCTTCGGGCCGCGGGCGAGGATCCGGGACCGGCCCAGCGACCGTCCCAGGTCCTCGGCCAGCCCCCAGCCGTCGGCGGCCTCCATCCAGCCGCGGAACCCGATCCCGGTGGTCGCGACCGTGATCTCCGCGGGCCGTTCGATCAGCTCGCGGCTCACCCGTTCCAGCTCGGCGTCGTCGACGAGCGGGATGATGCGGATCGCGGCGGCCTGCACCAGTGTCGCGCCGCGCCGGGTGAGCAGCGTGCCGAACTCCTCCGAGCGGCGGGCGGCGGTCATCCCGACGGTGAATCCCTTGAGGGGCTCGCCGCCCGCGCGTACCTGGCTCATCGTCTCCGCCCGTTCCAGCACCGTCATGCGCTTCCCCGCAGCGGACTGTGCACCTGCACGACCCCGCCCCACACCCGAACGTCGTAGACCGGTAGTCGCACCGACTCGTCGTCGAGGCAGCGGCCATCGACGAGCGAGAACACCTGCTTGAGCAGCGGCGACGCGACGGTCGGCTCGCCTGCCCGGTCCCCGACCAGGCCGCGCGACATCACCGCGGCGCGGCCGAAGGGGTCGATGTTGCCGACCGCGCGCAGGGTGCCGTCGTCGAGCAGGAACAGCGCCACCTGCTCGCCGCCCCGCAGCAGCACCGCAACCCCCAGTCCGGGGATCAGGCGGCTCAGCGGGCAGGCCGACGTCCATTCGAGCTTGCCGTCGGTCACGCTCGCGCGTCCCGCCGCCCCGAGCTCACCCGCGCCCGCGTGCGGTGGTGATTCGATGATTGTCATCGCGGTCCTCCCTGTAACTGCAGGCCTCATTTCTACGGACCGGGTGTTACCCCGGCGTTAAGGCCCGATTCCCTGGCGGTAAGGAGCGTTACCCGGCGGGCATCGCGGGCAGGCCCATCAGCACCGGCACCTTGCGCGTTCCGGTCTCGTCGAAAGCGACGGTCGGGTCGGCCTCCTCCGGGGCGTTGACGAAGGTGACGAACCGGGACAGCTTCTCCGGGTCGTCGAGCACCCCGGCCCACTCGTCCCGGTAGCCGTCGACGTGCCTGGCCATCGCCGACTCCAGGTCGGCGGCGATGCCGAGGCTGTCGTCGCAGACCACGGCCCTGAGGTGGTCGAGCCCGCCGTCCATCGCCTCCAGCCAGGGCGCGGTGCGCTGCAGCCGGTCGGCGGTGCGGATGTAGAACATCAGGAACCGGTCGATGTACCGGGTCAAGGTGGCGTCGTCGAGGCCGCCCGCGAGCAGTTGCGCATGCTTGGGTGACTGACCGCCGTTGCCGCAGACGTAGAGGTTCCAGCCGTTCTCGGTGGCGATGACGCCGACGTCCTTGCCGCGGGCCTCCGCGCATTCGCGGGCGCACCCGGAGACGCCGAACTTCAGCTTGTGCGGTGAGCGAAGGCCGCGGTACCGCATCTCCAGGTCCACCGCCATGCCGACCGAGTCCTGCACCCCGTACCGGCACCAGGTGGAGCCGACGCAGCTCTTCACGGTGCGCAGCGACTTGCCGTACGCCTGACCGGATTCCATGCCCGCGTCGACGAGCCTGCGCCAGATCGCGGGCAGCTGGTCGACCCGAGCACCGAACAGGTCGATCCGTTGGCCGCCGGTCATCTTCACGTACAGGCCGAAGTCGCGGGCGACCTCGCCGATCACGATCAGCTGCTCCGGGGTGCACTCGCCGCCGGGCATCCGCGGCACCACCGAGTAGGTGCCGTTCTTCTGGATGTTCGCTAGGAAGTGGTCGTTGGTGTCCTGCAGGCCCGCCTGCTGCCGGTGCAGGATGTGGTCGGAGTCGGTGGACGCGAGGATCGAGGCGACGACGGGCTTGCAGATGTCGCAGCCGGAGCCGGTGCCGAACTTGCCGATCAGCGCCGAGAAGGTGCGGATGCCGGTGGCCCGGACGATCTCGAACAGCTCGGCGCGGGACTGGTCGAAGTGCTCGCACAGCGCCTTCGAGAGCACCACCCCGGAGGACGCGAGCAGCTGCTTGATCGTCGGGAGGCAGCCACCGCACGTGGTGCCCGCGTTCGTGCAGGCCTTGACCTGCGCGATGTCGCAGGCACCGTCGGCGATGGCCCCACAGATCGTGCCCTTGGTGACCGCGTTGCAGGAGCACACCTCGGCGTCGTCGGGCAGCGACCCGGCACCGGGCTTCTCCCCTGCAGGCGAGATCAGGGATGCCGGATCACCGGGCAGGTCCCGGCCGACCAGCGGCCGCAGCGAGGCGTACGCGGACGCGTCGCCTACCAGGATGCCGCCGAGCAGGGTCTTCGCGTCGTCGGAGACCACCAGCTTGGCGTAGGTGCCCTTCGCGGCGTCGCTGAGCACCACCTCGAGTGCGCCGGGTTCCTGCGCGTGGGCATCGCCGAAGCTGGCGACGTCGACCCCCATCAGCTTGAGCTTCGTCGACAGGTCCGCGCCGGGGAATTCCGCTGCGCCACCGAGGATCCGGTCCGCGACGACCTCGGCGGTGGAGTAGCCGGGGGCGACCAGGCCGTAGCAGACGCCCTCGATGGCAGCGCATTCGCCGACCGCGTAGATCGCCTCGTCGGCGGTGCGGCAGCCGATGTCGGTGATGATGCCGCCGCGGGGTCCGACCTCGAGGCCCGCGTCGCGGGCGAGTTGGTCCTGCGGGCGGATGCCCGCGGAGAACACGAGCAGCGCCGCGTCGATCGCCGAGCCGTCGGACAGTTCGACGCGGATCCCGTCGGGGCCGTCGGTGATCGCCGCGGTCCCAACCCCGGTATGTACGCGGACGCCGAGGCTCTCGACGAGTCGGGCGAGCAGCGCGCCGCCGCCCTCGTCGACCTGCAGCGGCATCAGCCGCGGCGCGAACTCCACCACGTGCGGGGTCATGCCCATCAGCCGCAACGCATTCGCCGCCTCCAGCCCGAGCAGCCCGCCGCCGACGACGACACCGACGGGGCGGTCCCCCGTCGCGTCGCTCGCCCCGCGGCCCGCTCCTGCGGCCTCGGCCCGCGCCCGGATCCCATCGAGGTCGTCGACGGTGCGGTAGACGTGGCACTCGTCGCGGTCGTGGCCGGGCACCGGCGGCACGAACGCGTAGGAGCCGGTGGCCATGACCAGCGCGTCGTAGCCGACGGTGTCGCCCGCCGAGGTGGTGACGGTCCGCGCGTCCCTGTCGATCGCGGTGGCCCGCACCCCGGTCCGCAGGTCGACCAGGTCGTCACCGGTGTAGTCGTTCCCGGCGAGCGCGAGTTCCTTTGCGTCCCAGGATCCGACGTACGACGACAGGCCGACGCGGTCGTACGCGGGCAGGGCCTCTTCGCAGAGCACCGTCACCCTCCATCCGCCCGACTCGTCCCGCGCCCGCAACGCCTCCACGAACCGGTGCCCGACCATTCCGTGGCCAACGACCACTACTGACTTGTGGCTCATGCCGCCCCTCTTCTTCGTTGGTTCGTGAACTGCATCAGTCGGTGACGAGAACCGGTGACCGGTGGCCGTCGGCGTTCCGTCGCTCGGTGGGGCGGCGCAGGAACACCGCCCAGGTGACGACCAGGCAGGCGACGTAGAAGCCGAGGAACACCCAGAACGCCATCGTGGCCGACTTCGCATCGCTGCTGTAGGAGGCGCGGAGCACCAGGTTGATCCCGACACCGCCGAGGCCGCCGATCGCGCCAGCGAAGCCGATCAGCGCGCCGGACATGTTCCGGGACCAGGTGGCCTTCTGCTCCGCGTCGAGGTGGTCGAGGCCCTGCGCCTTCGCCTCGAAGATCGACGGGATGATCTTGTAGACGGACCCGTTGCCGAGGCCAGACAGCAGGAACAGGGCGATGAAGCCGAGGACCAGTGTCACCAGGATGCCGGTGCTCGCGGCGCCGGGGGTGCGGTCGTCGAGGGTGCTCGCGGTGACCAGGACACCGGACGCCAGGATCATCGCGGCGAAGGTGTAGAGGGTGATCTTGCCGCCGCCGATCCGGTCGGCGAGTTTGCCGCCGTATGGGCGGGCGATCGACCCGAGCAGCGGGCCGATGAACGCGATCTGCGCGGTGTGCAATGCGGCCTGCGCCGGGGTGTCGCCGCCCGCGAGGAAGTTGATCTGCATGACCTGGCCGAACGCGAAGCTGTAGCCGATGAAGGAGCCGAAGGTACCGATGTAGAGGAAGGCGATGACCCACGAGTGGCCGTACCGGAGCGTCTTCCCCATCGCCCGCAGGTCGGCCTTCTGGTTGCCGAGGTTGTCCATGAACAGCGCCGCGCCGACCGCGGCGACACCGCACAGGACCAGGTAGATCGCGCAGACGATCCAGGCCTCGGTGTTGCCGACGGTCGCGATCACCAGCAGGCCGAGCAGCTGGATCACCGGGACCCCGATGTTGCCGCCGCCCGCGTTCAGCCCGAGCGCCCAGCCCTTGAGCCGCTGCGGGTAGAAGGCGTTGATGTTGGTCATCGAGGAGGCGAAGTTGCCGCCACCGACGCCGGCGAGCGCGGCGACCAGCAGGAAGGTGGTGTAGCTGAAGCCGGGGTTGAGCATCAGGTACAGGGTCGCGACCAGCGGAATCATCAGCACCAGCGCGCTGAAGACCGTCCAGTTCCGGCCGCCGAACCGGGCCGTCGCGACGGTGTAGGGGATCCGCAGGATCGCGCCGACCAGCGTCGGGACCGCGACGAGGAAGAACTTGCCGCCCGCGTCGATGCCGTAGATCTCGGTCGGCATGAACAGCACCATCACCGACCAGACGGACCAGACGGAGAAGCCGACGTGCTCGGCGATCACGGACCAGATCAGGTTGCGCCTGGCGATGTCCTTGCCGCCCGCCTCCCAGGCCTCGACGTCCTCCGCGTCCCAGTGCGCGATGTGGTGCCGTTGCGCCGCCGTGGTGGGGGTGTCGAGGCCGTCGGCGGCTGCCGTTGCGTCGTCCGAGCGTGTGGTCACCAGGCCTCCTCGTTGGGTGTGGTGACCCGAAACTACGAGGGCGATGTTGCCTCGGTGCTGCCGTCAATGACCCCGCAATGAACTTGCACTCACCTGCCGCCGACCCGGCGTGTGAGCCCGTTTGCGCTGGTGAACGCCGTGTTAACGGGTGTGACCTGCCCGCGTCACGCGGCGCGGGCACCCCACGAATCCTCAAGGAACCGCGGCTTGCACGCCACCCAGCCCGCGACCATGATCACCGCGACGGCACCGACGAGCAGCAGGAACGGCCAGGCCCAGCCGCCCGTGACGTCGTGCAGCACCCCAAACATCAGCGGTCCGATGCAGGCGAGGGCGTAGCCAAGGCCCTGGGTGAAGCCGGACAGGGCGGCCGATCCGGCGCCGGTGCGGGTGCGCAGGTTGATCAGGGTCAGCGACATCGGGAAGGTGCTCGGTCCGAGACCGACCGCGACGATCCACAGGATCGGTGCCGCCATCGGCGCGAACAGCAGCCCGGCGAACCCGATCAGGTAGCTCACCCCGCACAGCAGGACCACCGGATACGGGTTGGCGATGCGGATGCACAGCGACGGCGCGCCGACCGCGGCGAGGAATCCGACGGCGCTGAACAGCGCGACCATCGAGCCGCCGAACCCGGCGGTGGCACCGGACTCGGCGAGGATCTTCGGAATCCAGGTGAACATCGAGTACGTGATCAGCGAGGTCATGCCGAACATGCCTGCCATGCCCCACGCCACCGGCGACCGCCACACCTGCCCGCGCGGTTCACCGGCGGCCTCGACGGGGGTCCGGTCGTGGACGTCGCGGCCGCGCCTGCCGAGGGTCACCGCGATCCACGGCAGCGCCGCGGCGACCGGCAGCAGCGTCCACATCCCGAGCGAGGTGCGCCAGTCGGCTGCCTCGGCGACCGGAATCGCGACGGCGGCGGGGAGCATCGTTCCGATCTGCACGCAGAGGATGTAGAGGGTGCTGACCGCCCCGACTCGGTCGGCGAAATAGCGTTTGACCAGTGGCGGGATCACGACGTTGCCGATGCCCATGCCGCCGAGGGCGAGCGCGGAGAAGGCAAGCAGCCCGGCCGTCCCCGACATCACCGCACGCGATCCGAGCCCGATCGCGGTCATCACCATCGCCGCCAGCGCCACGTGTTCGAGGCCGAACCGGACCGCGAGTCGGGGGGTCAGCAACCCGAACACCGCGAACATCGCGGTGGGGAGCATCCCGAAGACCCCGATGACGGTGGAGCCGAAGCCGATCTCCTGCCCGATCTCGTCGAGCAGCGGGGTGAGGGAGGTGACGGCGATCCGCAGGGTGAGCGCGGACAGGACGATCGCCGCGAGCACGACGAGACGCCCGGAGATCAGCGAGCGACGGCGGTCGCCCGCCGATCCGGTCGCCTTCTGCACGTGTGCCTGCTGCACCGTCACCACAACACCTCACTCACCCGATTGCGTCCCGGGACACCGTGGACCGAAGAATCATAGGATGACTGGATGAATTGGGGCAAACGATTACACTCCCTGCGTCCGGCCACCAGGCCACCAGCACCGGCAGAAGGGTCCCCGTGCAACCCGTACGACGCACCAGCCTGATCGCGCAGGTCACCGAGCAACTTCGCGCCGAGATCACGGCCGGACGCTGGCCGGTCGGCGGCCGGATCCCCACCGAACCCGCGCTCGCCGAGCTCACCGGGACGGGCCGCAACACCGTCCGCGAGGCAGTGCAGGCCCTCGTGCACGCGGGGATGCTCGAACGGCGACAGGGGTCGGGCACCTACGTGATCGCCACCAGCGATCTCGGCGGCACCCTGGCGAAGTACTTCGCGAGCGCGCTGGAGCGGGACGTGCTCGAACTGCGCCAGGCGCTCGACGTCACCGCGGCCGCGCTGGCCGCCCGCCGCCGGGACGAGGCGGACATCGAGAACCTGCGCGCCCTGCTGCGCGAGCGCAATCTCCTGTGGCGCAGCGCCGAACCGCGCGACCCCGACCGGCGCCGCGCCGCCGTCGCCGCAGACGTTGCCCTGCACCGGGCGATCGTCGCGGCCAGTCACAACGAGGTGTATCTCGAGTTTTACGACTCGCTGCTCCCGACGATCGAGCAGATCGTCACCGGACACCCCGTCGACGCGGCGAACTCGTACGAACACGAGCACGAACTGCTGGTGCAATCGGTCATCGACGGCGACCCCGAGCTGGCCGCGACCGAGGCCAGGCGGTTCCTGACCGAGTTGATTGAGCTCCGTCGCCCGCCGGGCTGATGCGCTGCCGGGAATGCCGCCCCGTCACAGTTGGTTGAACTTTGCATGACTTCCGCCGACCCTGTGCTGCACCAGTTCCGCCTCGGCTCCCCGTGGCAGGCCGTCGACCCGTTCCTGTTCGTCGCCCACCACGACGACGCCTACCCGCAGGGCACCGCGGACCTCGGGCCCGACGCCGCCCTCACCGGGCGCCCGCTCGGCCGGGACTTCGGGCACCCGTCCGGCTGGAACATGTACCACGGGCAGACCGTGCCCGGCTTCCCGCAGCACCCGCACCGGGGCTTCGAAACCGTCACCTACGTGCGCCGCGGCACCGTCGACCACGCCGACTCGCTCGGGGCAACCGCACGCTACGGCGACGGCGACACCCAATGGTTGACCACCGGACGCGGCGTGTCGCACTCGGAGATGTTCCCGCTCCTGCACCGGGACCGTCCGAATCCGCTCGACCTGTTCCAGATCTGGCTGAACCTCCCCGCCGCGTCCAAGTCCGCGGATCCGCACTTCGCGATGCTCTGGAACGAGCAGACCCCGCGGCTGACCCGCACCGATGACGCCGGCCGCGAGAGCGTGGTGACGGTGATCGCGGGCGCCTTCGACGGCGTCGCCCCGCTCGCGCCGCCACCCGAGTCGTGGGCCGCAGACTCCGACGCCGACCTGGCGATCTGGCATCTCGACCTGACCCCCGACGCCCGCCTCCCGCTGCCCGCCGCGGACGGACCCGACACCCACCGGGTGCTGTACGTGTACGAGGGCAGCGACGTGCGGATCGGCGCCGACACCATCGGCACCGGCACCGGCGTCGTGCTCGACGCGGCCGCAGCGGTGACGCTGACCGCGGGAGCGGGGGGAATCCGGATCCTGCTGCTGCAGGGCCGTCCGATCGGCGAACCCGTCGCCCAGCACGGCCCGTTCGTGATGAACGACGAGGCCGGTCTGGTCGCCGCGTTCGACGACTACCGACGCACCGGATTCGGCGGCTGGCCGTGGCAGGCGGACGGCCCGGTGCATCCCGCCGACGCGGGCCGGTTCGCCCGGCACCCCGACGGCCGGGTCGACAGCCCGCACTGAGCCGCACCGGGGAACGTCACAGCATCAACCGGATCAGGTCGGAGGTGCGCACCAGCCCCGGCAGCGCCTCCGCCGTCGACCTCGGGTGCAGCGCGTGCACGGCGAGCCGGAACATCAACGCCCGCAGCAACATCTGCGGCCACTCCGGAAGATCCTCCCACCGCCCGACCAGCTCCTCGTCGGCACCGCCCCAGGACAGGGCGTCGACGACGACCACCCCGGCCGCCCACGCCGCGGGGCGCCAGTACGGCGTGAGGTCGGTGATCCCGGGCGCATCCGAGCCGGCGAACAGGACGGTGCCGAACAGGTCGCCGTGCACCAGCTGGTCGGGCGAGTGCACCGGTTTACGCAGCGTCGCGAGCTGGCCGATCAGCTCGATGCTGGTCCTGCCGTCCGTCGATGCGGGCTCGAACTGGCCCTTCACACCGCGCAGCGGCACCTGCTCCCACGCGGCCCGGTCCGCGGCGACGAACACGTCGACATCCGCCCACGGCGGGACCGGTGGTTGCACCAGGAAGCGGGGCCGCTCGAGTGCCGCGGTCGCCGCGTGCAACCGCAGCGACAGCGACACCACCTCGTCGTGCCGCGGTTCCGGGGCGCCCTCGATGTAGGTGTCGGCGCGCCACCCCGACACCACGTACCGCCCGTCCGTCGCCCGCACCGGGCGGGCCAACCGGACGCTGTCCGGTTCGAGGGTCTCGCGCACCTTCGCCGACCACGCCGCCCGCGCATGATCCGCGACGGGTGAGAGCACCACGTCACCGCAACGCCAGCCGCCCTCCCAGTCGGGACCGAGTGCGACGGGGGTGGTCTCGCGGAGACCAAAAGTGGACCGCACATGGGTGGGTGGTTCGACGGAGCTCACGCGTTTAAACCTACCGCCGTGCACTCCGTCCCCCGACGCTGACGCGCCCGCGGGTATGCGCTTCGCGCCCGTGCGCGATTTTTACCCCGATCGGGGTAAAAATCACGCACAGTTCCTAGTAGGTCGGCAGGCTCGGGTCGACCTGGGTCGCCCACGCGACGATTCCCCCGTGCAAATGTGTCGCGTCGGCGAACCCGGCCGCCTTGAGTGCGGCGAGCACCTCCGCGGACCGGATCCCGGTCTTGCAGTACACGGTGATCGGACGGTCCTGCGGCAACTCGGCGAGGGCCTCCCCCGACAGGATCCGGTCCTTCGGGATCAGTGTTGCGCCGGGCAGGTGCACGATGTCCCACTCGACCGGCTCCCGCACGTCGATCAGCGCGATGTCCCCGCCAGCGCCGAGCCGCTCGGCGAGTTCCGCCGCGGTCACCGCCGACCCGGACACCGCTGCCTGCGCGTCGTCGGACACCACCCCGCAGAACGCGTCGTAGTCGATCAGTTCGGTGACCGGAACCCGGCCCGGGTCGCGGCGGACCCGGATGGTCCGGTAGCTCATCGCGAGGGCGTCGTAGATCATCAACCGGCCGAGCAGCGGCTCCCCGATCCCGACGATCAGCTTGATCGCCTCGGTCGCCATGATCGACCCGACCGAGGCGCACAGCACGCCGAGCACACCGCCCTCGGCGCAGGACGGGACGGTGCCCGGCGCGGGGGCCTCCGGGTACAGGTCCCGATAGTTCAGCCCGCGACCGTCGGGTGCTGCCTCCCAGAACACCGACACCTGACCCTCGAAGCGGTAGATCGACCCCCACACGTACGGCTTGCCCGCGAGGATCGCGGCGTCGTTGACGAGGTAGCGGGTGGCGAAGTTGTCGGTGCCGTCGAGGATCAGGTCGTACTGCTCGAACAGGCCGACCGCGTTGGAGGTGTCGAGCCGGAACTCGTGCAGCCGCACGTCGACGCCGTCGTTGATCTCCAGGATGGCGTCGCGGGCGCTGTGGGCCTTCGGCCTGCCGACATCGCTGCGGCCGTGGATGACCTGACGCTGCAGGTTCGACTCCTCGACGTGGTCGAAGTCGACGATGCCGATCGTCCCGACCCCGGCGGCCGCGAGATACAGCAGCGTCGGGGCGCCGAGTCCACCGGCACCAATCACCAACACCTTCGCGTTCTTCAACCGCTTCTGCCCGGTCATTCCCACGTTCGGGATGATCAGGTGCCTGCTGTAGCGCGCCACCTCGGCCCGGTTCAGTTCGGGCGCAGGCTCCACGAGTGGCGGCAGGGCGGGCAGCAGCCCGGCGCCGGTCGGCGTGGTTGCGGATTGTGCTGACGTCGACATGCCACCCATTCTCCCAGCGGCGGTGCCGCTCATCCGAACCGCGGGCGGTGCCGCTCATCCGAACCGCGGGCGGTGCCGCTCATCCGAACCGCGGGCGGTGCCGCTCATCCGAACCGCGGGCGGTTCCGCTCAGCCCCGAGGATAGGGCCAGGGGTTGAATCGGCAGGTCTTGCCGTCCATCGGCACGACCCCCTCGGGGTCGAGTGTGGCGATGTCGTCGTTCGAGGTCCCGAAGGTCTGCTGCATCATCACCGGCGCCAGCCCGCTCTCCGCCTCGCACGGCTGGTGGGCCTGGTAGCCGATCGCGTGCCCGACTTCGTGGTTGATCTGGTACTGCCGGTAGGAGCCGATGTCCCCCTGGTAGGCGACGGCGCCGCGCACCCAGCGGGGCTCGTTGAGGACGACCCGGTCGATGCCCGGGTTGTAGCAGGAGACCTCCAGCTGGATGTCGTAGCCGCAGGCCTGCCGGATCGTCATCTGCGAGGTCAGCGAGATCCGGAAGGTGGGGTCACCGGAATCGACCCGCTGGAAGGCGAACCGCTCGTCGTTGGTCCAGCTCTTCGGGTTGGCGAGCGTCTGGTCGACCATCCGGGCGAAGGATTCGTCGCCGCCGAATCCGGCGGTATCGACGCCGTCTTCGACCTCGACGGTGTAGGTGAACACCTGCTCGGTGCCGCGCCCGACCTTCGGTGTCGTTCCGGGGATGACGCGCCAGGTCCCGGCGCCGGTCGCGGTGAACGGCCCGCCGTCGGGGAGCGTCCCGGACGGGATCGAGGCGGCGAAGTTGCCGTCGCCCTGCGGCGGAACGCCGATGACACCGGTTCCGTCGACGCTGGTGCTGCGGGCCCCGAACCCGGGATCGCCGTACGCGCCGGGTTCGGCGGGCCCGGTGCCGCGGACCGCGTCGATGACGACGAGGACGGTGACGACGGCGAGGACCGGGATGGCGTAGGCGCGCCAGCCGTAGGTGGCGACGAACTTGCCGAGCCTGCTCTGCTTGCGGGCCTGCCGTTCGGGTCGGGGGCTGCGGGCTCGTCCGGCACTCTCGGTGATCGGGTCCCACAGCGCGCGCAGCGGCTGCCGCGACGCGACCGGCCCGCCGGTCCAGCGGCCTGCGCGCGGTCCGCCGGGTTCCGGCTCGTCCGACCCCGCGCGTCTCCACTCGGGTTCGTCCTGCGGTGCCGCCTCGGGATCCCGCGCCGATCCGGCCCGCTCCGAGCCCGCTGTCGAGTCGTCGGCACTCCAGGGGTGTGCACCCCGCAGTCGCGGTCCGCCTCCATCCGTCACCGGTCCAGCGTCTCACAACCGGCGGCGGCGTCCGCCCGGGCACGCCGGGCACCTGCACCGGGCGGGCGGACACCGGAACCCGGCACGACCTGCACCGGGACCGGGGTGTGTACGGCGAGAACGTGCCCGCAACGGTGACCTGGAATACTCGGTGGTGGCAGCGTTCGCGGTTTCGCGAATGTCCGGGCGTCGGTCCGGTATCGTTCGATCACTTTGTGCACCCGGTGCCGTGAGCAACCTCACCCACGCAGCACGAGGCACGGATGGTGACAACGCAAAGATGGGGAGCACGATGACTGAACTCGCGGATCGTTCCGCAACTCCGGCCGGGCGACAAGGCGCCAAGCGCAGCACGCGACTGCCCCGGGACGCTCGTCGACTCCAGTTGCTGCAGGCCGCGAGCGAGGTGTTCGTCAGCCGCGGGTACCACTCGGCGGGCATGGACGAGATCGCCGAGTGCGCTGGCGTCAGTAAGCCCGTCCTGTACCAGCATTTCCCGGGGAAGCTGGACCTGTATCTAGCGGTGCTGCAGAGCTACGTGGACAGCCTGATCTCGGGGGTCCGGCAGGCGCTGCGCTCGACCACCGACAACCGTCAGCGTGTCCGCGCCGCGGTCCAGGCGTTCTTCGATTTCGTCGACAACGACAGTCAGGGCTACCGGCTGGTGTTCGAGTCCGACCTGATGGGCGATCCGCAGGTGCTCTCCCGCGTCGACCGCGCCACCGAGGCCTGCGTCGACGCCGTCTTCGACCTCGTCGCCCACGACTCGGGCCTGGACCCCTACCGTGCGCGGATCCTCGCCGTCGGACTCGTCGGGACCAGCCAGTTCACGGCCAGGTACTGGTTGCAGGCGAATCGGCCGATCCCGAAGGAGGAGGCGGTCGACACCACCGTTCAGCTGGCCTGGGGCGGGCTGTCCCACGTGCCGATGCACGCCTGACCGCCGACGATCGACCCGATGACGCGAGGACGGGGCGTGCGGATTCGCACGCCCCGTTCCCCGTCTCCCGGTCAGCTCGCGAAGCCGACCTTGCGGCTGTCGGGCTGCCCGATCTCGACGTAGGCAACCTTCGACGCCTGAATCAGGAACTTGCGCTCCTTGTCGTCGGTGAGGACGAGAACTCCCGATGCGTCGCCGCCGATTGCCGCGGAGACGAGCTCGGTCACCTCATCCGGGGTCTGCGCGCTGCTGAGGATCAGCTCGCGCGGGCTGTCAGAAATGCCGATCTTGACCTCCACGGCCAACCTCCGAACTCTCGTGCCATCACTGTCTGGTGGGGGAACCAACTGGTGTCAGGCTAGTGCAGCCGACCAGGACCGGGCCGCCTCGATGCCTGTGCTGAGAGCGAACAGGAGCGTCAGACGAGACCGAGCACCGCCATCCGTTCGGCATGCCGCTCCTGCATCCGGTCGAACAGTGCCGCGACACCGTTGAGGTCCCCGCTGGCCGACAGGACGAGGTCCGTGAGCGCCTCCCGCTGCGCCATCACGTATTGCGCCTGCGTGATCGCCTCGCCGAGCAGCCGCCTGCCCCACAACATCAGGCGGTCCTTCTCCTTCGTCGACGCCAGCACCGCGGCGCTGACCTCCTGAACGACGAACTCGGAATGCCCGGTCTCCGCGAGCACCTCCCGCACCACCGCACCGACCGACGGGTCGAGCGCGCCGGCGATCTCGAGGTAGAAGTCGGCGGCGATGCCGTCACCGACGTGGGCCTTGACGAGCGACTCGAGCCAGGTCGATGGGTGGGTGGACGCGTGGTAGTCGTCGAGCGGCCGCACGAACGGGGACATCGCCGCGTACACCTCGAGTCCGCGTTCGGTGAGCGCGGACTCGAGCGTCTCGAAGTGCCGCATCTCCGCGCCTGCCATCCGCGCCAGCGCCACCTTCCCGGCCAGGGCCGGGGCCATCCGGGCGTCCTCGGCGAGCCGGTAGAAGGCGGAGATCTCGCCGTAGGCGAGGAGGGCGAACAGCTCACTGACACCCGGGTGGTCGGCGGCGATGACGGGCGACAGCGAATCGGCAGAATTGGCTCCCATGTGGACAGCGTAGACCGCGCCTACCTGCGAACTCGGCCGCGGCGGTTACCATGGTTGCGGGCCGCAGCCCGATCGTCCGGGCAATCGGACGCATCGCGGCGACCATGGCGGCCCGAAGATGATGTGCGCGCACCTGATCCGTAGGTCCGTTCCCGCGCCGCGCCGAGAGACCCCTCTTGCGCGCCGGGCAGCAGGAACCGAGGCCGTCGGACGAGGCACCGACGACAGTCGGACCCGGGGTTGCCGTATCGGACGGTGGGCACCACCCACCCGTCGGACACGGATCCGCCCGGGCGGTCGACACCCGGCCTGGCCCAGCTCGTGCGCGCGTGCCGACGAGGAAGGCCAGACCACTGAGCAAGATCACGATCGACCATGAAGACGACGCGAGCGAGACCACACTGTCCGCCCAGCTCGACGAGACCCACACCGCCCCCAGCTTCGCCGAACTCGGCGTCCGCGACGAGATCGTCCGGGCGCTGGCGGAGATCGGCATCGAACGCACCTTCGCCATCCAGGAGTTGACGCTTCCGCTGGCGCTCGCTGGCGACGACCTGATCGGTCAGGCCCGCACCGGGATGGGCAAGACGTTCGGCTTCGGCGTCCCGCTGCTGCACCGCGTCAGCACCGGCTCCGGCACCGCCGCGCTCGACGGCACCCCGCGGGCGCTGGTCATCGTCCCGACCCGGGAACTGTGCATCCAGGTCACCGAGGATCTGGTGAACGCGGGCAAGTACCTGAAGGCCGGCACCCGGAAGCTTGAGGTGTTGTCGATCTACGGCGGCCGCCCCTACGAAACGCAGATCGAGGCCCTGCGGAAGGGCGTCGACGTCGTCGTCGGCACCCCCGGCCGACTGCTCGACCTCGCCAAGCAGGGGCACCTGATCCTCGGGAAGGTCGGGGTTCTGGTCCTCGACGAGGCCGACGAGATGCTCGACCTCGGCTTCCTGCCCGACATCGAGCGCATCCTGCAGATGGTCCCGGACGGACCCTCCGGCTCCGCTCCCGGCCGCCAGACGATGCTGTTCTCCGCGACGATGCCCGGCCCGATCATCACCCTCGCGCGCACGTTCCTGACCCGGCCGACGCACATCCGCGCCGAGGAGCCGGAGTCCTCGGCGGTGCACGACCGCACCACCCAGCACATCTTCCGCGCCCACGCGCTCGACAAGGCCGAGATGGTGGCCCGAATCCTGCAGGCCGACGGCCGCGGCGCGACGATGATCTTCACCCGCACCAAGCGCACCGCACAGAAGGTCGCCGACGAGCTGAACGAGCGCGGATTCTCGGTCGGGGCCGTGCACGGCGACCTCGGCCAGATCGCACGGGAGAAGGCCCTCAAGGGGTTCCGCACCGGCAAGGTGGACGTGCTGGTCGCGACCGATGTCGCGGCCCGCGGCATCGACATCGACGACGTGACACACGTCATCAACTACCAGTGCCCCGACGACGAGAAGACCTACGTCCACCGGATCGGCCGCACCGGTCGCGCAGGCCGCACCGGCACCGCGGTCACCCTCGTCGACTGGGACGACGTGCCGCGCTGGCAGCTGATCGACAAGGCGCTGAACCTGGGCGTCGCCGATCCGGTCGAGACCTACTCCAGCTCCGAGCACCTCTACACGGATCTCGGCATCCCGACCGACGCGAAGGGTTCGGTCCGGAAGCCGAAGCCCGCGCGCACGAACGAGGCTCCGGCGGAGAGCGCCGACAAGGCCGAGCGGCCGCAGCGGACCCGCACCAGGAAGCGGACCCGAGGTGCACGGTCCGCCGAGGCCGCCACCACCGCGCCTGCCGACACCTCATCGGAGGCCGTCGCCCCGGAACCCACGTCGCCGAGCGGCGAGGGGACCCCGGCCCGGCGCCGGCGCCGGCGCCGTCGCCCGTCCACCGGCGCGGCCACCTCAGCGGCGCCCGCAGCGACGGAGTAGCCACCCACGTGCTCGCACCCGAGCGGCGCACCCGCGCCGACGTTTTCGCCGCCTGCGCGATCGCGCTGCTCGTCGTTGTCGCCGCGGGCGCGGTCTGGTTCACCGGGGATGCCCGCGGCACCGAATCGGTAACCGCGAGCACCCCCGCCGTCCCGGCGGAGACCGCGCTGACGGTGCCCGACACCCTGACCGAGTCCTGGCGTGCCGCCAGCGGCGCCACCGCCGCCCCCGTTGCCGCGGGTGGCGCCGTGGTCAGCGGCGCGGGCGACACCGTCACCGGACACGACCCGGAGACCGGAAGCGCGCTGTGGTCGTATCGGCGGGACCGGGCACTGTGCGGGGTGATCGGGGCCTGGAACACCGCGGTCGCGGTCTACCCCGATGATCGGGGCTGCGGTCAGGTCACCCAACTCGACGGGTCCACCGGGGTTCGGCAGGCGCAGCGATCCAGCGACGCGGACCCCTCCGTGACGTTGTCCGAGGACGGCACCTACCTCACCTCCCGCGGCGACTCCCGGCTGGAGGTGTGGCGCTCGGACCTGGTGCGCACCCTCGAATTCGGTCGGGTCGACGCCGCGGTCAACCCCGGTGTGCAGCCCCGCTCCGGCTGCGCCCTGCTGTCGTCCGGGTCCAGCAGCAGCCGGCTCGCGGTGCTCGAATCCTGTCCGGGGGAGGACGGCGTCCGGCTCGACATCCTGAACCCGGCACCGAAGGACAATTCCGAGCCCGAGGAGTTCGGGTCGACCCTGCTCGGTGACGTCGCGCGCGCCGCCGTCCTCGGCGTCTCGGGGGAACGCACCGCCGTCTACGTTCCCGGGACCCCGACGGCGGCGGCATCGGTCGCGGTGTTCGACGGCAGCGGCAACGAAACCGCCCGGCATCCCGCCCCCGCCGACGTCTCCCCCACCGCCACCGTCGCCCGCACCGCATCGTTCATCAGCTGGTGGACCGGCTCCACCGTGATCGCCCTGCGGACAACGGATTTCACGCCGTTGTGGTCGTTCCCCGATGCGCTCGGCCCCGGCGCCGTGATGGCCGGTCAGGTCCTCGTCCCCGTCGAGGGCGGCATCGCGGTGCTCGACCCGGTCACCGGCGCCGACCTCCGCCGCATCCCGGTCGACCGACCCGACAGCACGCCGCCCCGACCGGTCACGACCACCGTCCTCGGTTCCGTCGTCGTCGAACAGCGCGGGGACGAGCTCGTCGCGCTGCGCTAGGAGACATGCCCTAGGATCCCCGGTCACTCGCAGTGCGGCAGCGGGGTCCCGTCGTCCCAGTACGCGACGAGGCCGCGGGCCAGCTCGCGGTACGCCTTGGCCCCCTTGTTGGTGCGCCCGGCGAGCACCGTGGCCCCCGACGCGCTCGCCTCCGCGAATCGGACGGTGCGCGGGATCGGCGGCGCGAGCACCGGCAGGTCGTAGCGGTCCGCGACATCGGCGAGCACGTCCCTGCTGTGCGTCGTGCGGGCGTCGTAGAGGGTCGGCAGGGCACCGAGCAGCGCCAGCTCCGGATTGGTGATCTCCCGAACCTCGGCGACCGTCCGCAGCAGCTGCCCGACCCCGCGGTGCGCGAGCGTCTCGCACTGCAGCGGCACCAGCACCGCGTTCGCCGCCGTTAGCCCGTTGAGGGTGAGCACGCCCAGCGACGGCGGGCAGTCGACGAGGACCACGTCGAAGTCGTCGCCGAGCGTGGCAAGGGCCCGCTTGAGCGCGAATTCGCGGCCCGGCCGCATCAGCAGCACCGCCTCCGCCCCCGCCAGGTCGATCGTTGCCGGAACCAGGGCGAAACCCTCGTCGGTATCGACGATCACCTCCCGGAGCGGCAGCTGCCCCGTCAGCACCTCGTGCACCGACGCCTCGACCCGGTCCGGGTTGTGTCCCAGCGAGAAGGTCAGGCAGCCCTGCGGGTCGAGGTCGACCACCATCACCTTCCGCCCCAGCCCGGCCAACGCCGCCGCCAGTGATGCCACCGTCGTGGTCTTCGCGACCCCACCCTTTTGATTCGCCACCGCGAGCACAGTTGTCACGGCAGTGATCTTTGCGCACTCGGGGCGCGCTGGCGAGACCCTCACCTGAGATGATCGCGGATGTGCCCTCTCAACGACCACTCGGCGACACCGAACGCGCGGGCGCGGCGACACCGGACCGCGCTGGCGGACGGATCGTGCTGCTGCGGCACGGGTCAACGGAGTGGGCGGCCCGTGGACGGCACACCGGCCGCACCGACGTCGCGTTGACCGCCGAGGGGGAGGCACAGGCGCGGGCCGCCGCCGGGCGCCTGACCGGGCTGGGCCTGCACGACCCGGCGGTCCTGTGCAGCCCCCGCAGGCGCTCGGCGCGCACAGCCGAACTGGCCGGCCTGGACGCCCGCACGTGGGACGCGCTCGCCGAATGGGACTACGGCGACTACGAGGGTCTGACCACCCCGCAGATCCGGGAGCTGGTGCCGCACTGGACGGTGTGGACGCATCCGTGCCCCGGCGGCGAGGACGCCGACGCGGTCGAGTCGCGCGCGGACCTGGTGCTGTCCGTCGCCGAATCCCACCTCCCCGGCCGCGACGTCGTCCTCGTCGGGCACGGCCACTTCTCCCGGGCGCTGATCGCCCGCTGGGTGGGGTTCCCGGTGCTCGAGGGCCGTCGCTTCGCGCTGTCCCCCGGTGCCGTCACGGTGCTCGGGTACGAGCGCGGCGTCCGGCAGATTGTCGCCCACAACGCCAGCTGACCACCGACCCATCCGAAACGAAAGAGGTTCCCGATGATTCGCCGCATCACCGCCGCGGACGTGCCCGCCGTCACCGGCCTGGTGTACGACCTGGCCGAGTACGAAAAGGCCAGGGACGAGTGCACCGTCACCGAGGCCCAGCTGACGGCCGCGCTGTTCGGTCCGCAGCCGACGGTGTTCGGTCACGTCGTCGAGGACGGCGGCGCGGTGGTGGGGACCGCGCTGTGGTTCCGGAACTTCTCCACCTGGGACGGGGTGCACGGCATCTACCTGGAGGACCTGTACGTGCAGCCCGCCTTCCGCGGCCGAGGTCACGGGCGGGCACTGCTCGCGACCCTGGCCCGCGAGTGCGTCGCGAACGGCTACACCCGGCTGGCGTGGTCGGTGCTGAAGTGGAACACCCCGTCGATCGAGTTCTACGACTCCCTCGGCGCGGAACCGCAGGACGAGTGGACGGGCTACCGGCTCAGCGGTGCCGCGCTGGCCGGACTGGCGGGTACGGCCTGACCGCCGGTCATTCCTCGGCGGCGTCGTCCCCGTACTCCTGCGCCATCCACCGCGACGTCGGCGCCGCGAACAGGCACGCCAGCGCGGGCAGGACGACGATGCCGAACACCACGCCGAGTGCGGGCTGGTGCGAATCGGTCAGCAACGACCACACCACCGGCAGCAGCAGCAGCTGGGCCACCACCGCGATCGCCCGGCCCCACCGGTGCCCGCGCAGCAATGCGATCCCGGCCGCGAGCACCGCACCACCGAGGATGACGAACCAGGCGGCCGTCCCGTACGGGTTCGCGGCCTCCCGGTCGTGCCCGAGCAGACCCCGGATCACCAGCACGAGCGCGACGACGACGGCGACGACGCCCTCGAAGGTGACCAGGCCGCCGGCCCAGCGAACCGTGGCGGGAAGGGACGGAGATGCGGGTGACTCGGACACGGCAGCCACCCTATAGAACGCGGCACCCGGGTCGCCGCCAGCGTCCCGGCGACCGCGTTGGGCGCGGGCCGGCGCCGACGCCCTAAGCTCGTGATCCGTGCGCGCGCTGCTGATCGTGAACCCGAATGCGACCTCGACCACCCCGGCTGCCCGGGACCTGCTCGCGCATGCCCTGTCGAGCCGGGTGCAGGTCCGGGTGGTGCACACCACCCACCGTGGTCACGCCGCCGAGCTGGCCCGGCGGGCGGTCATCGAGGGGATCGGGCTGATCATCGTGCACGGCGGCGACGGCACCGTCAACGAGGTCGTCAACGGACTGCTCGGCGCCCCGGAGCCCGGGTCGATGAGCGCGCTGACGATCGGACCGACCCCGCTCGTCGCGGTGGTGCCGGGTGGGTCCGCGAACGTCTTCGCCCGCTCCCTCGGCATCGACCCGGATCCCGTGGTTGCGACGAACCAGCTGATCGAACTGCTCGAGCTGCGGGAGCGGCGACGAATCGGGCTGGCGCACTGCGACGGCCGATGGTTCACCTTCAATGCCGGGCTCGGGCTGGACGCGCAGGTGTGCGAGGCGATCGACCTTGCCCGCGCGAAGGGCCACGCAGCGACCCCGTCCCGGTACGTGCGGACCGCGGTGCGCACCTTCCTCCGGACCCGGCGGATCGAGCCGACGCTGACGGTGGAGGTGCCGGGGCACGAGCCGGTCGACGGGGTGCACTACGCGTTCGTGTCGAACTCGAGCCCGTGGACGTACCTGAACCAGCGCCCCGTCGCGGTCAACCCAGACACCGCCTTCGACACCGGTCTCGGCGTGTTCGCGATGCGCACGATGAGCATCGCACGGAGCCTGCCGATGGTGCGCCAGCTCCTGAAGCCGGGGTCGAACCCGAAGTCGCGCAACCTTTTTCGGGTGGATGACACCCCTCGGGTGCGGATCACCTCGACCACCCCGATCGGGCTCCAGATGGACGGGGACTACATCGGAAAGCGCACCGAGGTGAACTTCGTCGCGGTGCGCGACGCGCTGACGATGGTGGCCCCGAGCCGCGGCTGACGCCGTGCCGACCCCGCCGCCGATGCCGCACGGCGGGCGCGGAGCCGGGCAAGAACCCTACTCCCATAGTGCAAAAGTCCCGCGAGCGGGGTACAAAGTAATGCAGACCACACCGGGTGATTCGCAATAGTGAGTTACCCCACGGACGGGCCATTTTCTATTGACTTCCTGCGCGTTCGTGAAAGCATTCACAAGCAACAGCGCGGAAACATTCGACTCAACCGCGCATGAACGACGCGATACGCAACGGTGCGTGACGGCCCGACTTCCGGAGCCAGTCCGCTGCCAACGAACACACAGACGACACGGTGCGATGCACCCGGTAAAGGAGCAGAAGGATGGACTGGCGCCACAAGGCAATCTGTCGGGACGAGGACCCGGAGTTGTTCTTCCCTGTGGGCAACAGTGGACCGGCCATCGCGCAGATCGCGGACGCCAAGCTGGTGTGCAACCGCTGCCCCGTGACCGCCGATTGCCTGTCGTGGGCCCTCGAGTCGGGTCAGGACGCAGGCGTGTGGGGCGGCATGAGCGAGGACGAGCGGCGCGCGCTCAAGCGGCGGAACGCACGCACCCGGGCTCGCAGCGCGGTCTGACACACAGCTGTCGTCACTGAGGCCCGGCACCGAAAGGTGCCGGGCCTCAGCGCTGTTCACACCGAGCGACGGTCACACGCGGGTGGCGGCACGGCGCCCCAACGGAACCCGCAACGCCGCCTCCGTTCCACCACCGCGCCGAGCGGGGCGCAACCCGAGCGAGCCACCGAGTTCCGCGGACACCAGGGTCCGCACGATCTGCAGGCCCAGGCTCTCCGAGCGCTCCAGGCTGAAACCGTCGGGCAGGCCCGTCCCGTCGTCGTGGATCACCACGTCCAGCCAGCGCGCCGACCGCGTCGCCCGCAGCGTCACCGTCCCGTCCTGTCCCGGCTCGTACCCGTGCTCGATGGCGTTCTGCACCAGCTCGGTCAGCACCATCACCAGCGGTGTGGCCCGCTCCGCGGGAAACACCCCGAAACTGCCCTCCCGGCGGATCTGCACCGTGCTGTTGACCGCGGCCACGTCCGCCATGATCGGCACCAGCCGGTCGACGACCTCGTCGAGGTTGACCTCCTCGTCGACGGACATCGACAGGATGTCGTGGACGAGCGCAATCGAGGTGACCCGGCGCACCGACTCGGCGAGCGCCAGCCGCGCCTCGTCGTTCTGGGTGCGGCGGGCCTGCAATCGCAGCAGCGCGGCCACCGTCTGCAGGTTGTTCTTCACCCGGTGGTGGATCTCCCGGATGGTGGCGTCCTTGCTGAGCAGAGCCCGGTCGCGGCGTTTGACCTCGGTGACATCCCGAATCAGGACCACGGCGCCCGCCGGGTTTCCGCCGGGCCGCAACACCAGCGTGCGCAGCAGCACGATCGCCCCGCGCGCCTCGACCTCCATCCGCTTGCCCGCCTTCCCGGCGAGGGCGGCGCGAATGTCGGTGGCGACATCCTGCGCGTCGAACGGGTCGGTGATCAGGGTGCGGGTCACCGCGGCCAGGTCCCGACCCTTGAGCGTGGTCGTGGTCAGCCCCATCCGGTGATACGCCGACAGTGAGTTCGGGCTCGCGTAGACGACGATGCCGTCCGGGTCGAGCCGGATGAAGCCGTCCCCGGCCCGGGGGCTGGACAGGATCTCGCTCTGCTCCTCCGGCGTCGGGAAGGTGCCCTCGCTGATCATCTGGCACAGCTCGGCCGCGCAGTCGAGGTAGGCCACCTCCAGCGGGCTCGACTGCCGCTGCTGCGTCGGGTTGGTGTCGCGGCTCAGCACCGCGATCACGTCCCCGTTGCAGCGCACCGGGATGGCCTCGCGGCGCACCGGGTTGCCTCCCCCGGAGTCCTGCACCCGCACGATCCGCCACTCGGTGAGCGCCTGCCGCACGTGCGGATGCTCGCTGTCCGAGACCACCCAGCCCACCGCGTCCTCCGCGAACGCCGTCGGCGCGGTCGTGGGACGACACTGGGCGACGCACACCAGCCGGGCATCCTCGTCCTGCTCGGCGAGCCCGGCGTCGGTGGAGACCCAGAGCAGCACGTCGGCGAACGACAGGTCCGCAAGCAGTTGCCACTCCCCGACCACCCGCTGGAGGTGGTCAACGCCCTCACCGGGGAGTTCGGTGTGCTCGGCGAGCAGGTCACTGAGGGTCGACATCGGCGGCGCGGGTCAGGAGATGACGGCGATCAGGTCGCCCTGCTGAATGACGTCGCCGACCGCGACGTCGACCGAGGTGACGGTGCCGTCGACCTCCGCGATCACCGGGATCTCCATCTTCATCGACTCCAGGATCACGAGGGTGTCCCCCTCCTTCACCGCGTCACCGGCGGCGACAACCACCTGGAAGACGGTGGAGACCATTTCGGCGCGCACGTCTTCGGCCATCGAGCACCTCACTTGTGTTGGGACCTACCAGTGGAAGTACAGCCAACCACACGTGGAAGAATGTCCCCGAGCGAGATCGGACAAGAAGGGAGACAACCATGGGTAAGCGTGGTCGCAAGAAGCGCAGCCGCAAGGGCAGTGCCGCAAACCACGGCAAGCGTCCCAACGCCTGAGCGCGTAGACGAAGCCAGTAACGCCGAACGGGCGGTTACCGCGTCCCCCTCTCGGGTGATGTTCCGGTAACCGCCCGTTCGACGTCCTTGCTACTGCGCGGGATCGATGCGGGTGACGATCGTGGTCTGGCTCAGCTGAATCCGCAGCCGCTGCCGGAGGCCCTCCGGCGCGTGCTCGCCGCCGCACTTGCGCGAGAGCAGCGACTTCACCTTCGCCTCGATGCCGTAGGCCTCGAAGCAGGAGCCGCAGTCCTCCATGTGCTGCTGCAACCGGGCGCGGGTGCGCTCGTCGCATTCGTTGTCGAGCATCAGCCAGACGTCGGCGATCACGGCGGAGCAGTCGAGCCGCTCGAATTCGTTCTGCTCGCTCACCGGGACGCCTCCTGCTCCTGGCCTGTGGTTGTTATGGTGGCGCCGCGGTTGAATCCGCGTTCGCGGGCGACATCGGCGAGCAGCCCGCGCAGTTGCTTCCTGCCGCGGTGCAGCCGCGACATGACCGTTCCGATCGGGGTACCCATGATCTCGGCGATCTCCTTATACGGGAACCCTTCGACGTCCGCGTAGTAGACGGCCATCCGGAACTCCTCCGGCAGCTGCTGCAGCGCGTTCTTGATCTCGTCGTCGGGCAGCGCATCGAGCGCCTCCACCTCCGCCGACCGCAGACCCTGCGAGGTGTGCTCGGCGGTGGCGGCGAGCTGCCAGTCGGTGATCTCGTCGGTCGGGTACTGCGCGGGCTGCCTCTGCTTCTTCCGGTACGAGTTGATGTACGTGTTGGTCAGGATGCGGTACAGCCACGCCTTGAGGTTGGTGCCCTCCTTGAAGGAACGGAACGCGGAGTACGCCTTGACGTACGTCTCCTGCACCAGGTCCTCCGCGTCGGCGGGGTTGCGGGTCATCCGCAGCGCGGCGCCGTACAGCTGGTCGAGCAACGGCAACGCGTCCCGCTCGAATCGCTGCGTCAGCTCGGCCTCCGTCTCACCTGCGGCGCCAACATCCGGGCCGGTGTCTCGGGGTTCGCTCAGGTCGTTGGGCACGGTGATCCCTTCGCTCTCGTCAGAGATCAAGGCTACCGCCACCGGCCCGACGGGCTGTCGATCAGCGCCCCTCACGACCTTCCTCGCTGCGGGACGTTCGAGGCATTGCACCGACACCGGCGGCTCCTTCCGACATGGACCAACGTGCCCGGTGCAACGCGCCGACGGCGAAGACTGTTCCCCACCGCAACGACCACCGCCCGCGGCCCTACAGTCTTCAGGCATGGCAGGCTCCGCAACCCCGGCGACCCAGACCCTGGTCAAGGCCAAGGTTCCGCATCGCGTCCACGGATACGACCACGACCCGACCAACGCCTCCTACGGCACCGAGGCCGTCGATGCGCTGGCGGGAGAGCTCGGCCTTGACGCCGCGCAGATCCTCAAGACGCTGGTGATCAAGACCTCGGACGGCAAACTCGCGGTCGCGGTGCTCCCGGTCCCGTCGAAGCTGTCGCTCAAGGCGGCCGCCGCGGCACTCGGCGCGGGGAAGGCGGTGATGGCGGAGCAGGCGGACGCGGAGCGGTCGACGGGCTACGTGCTCGGCGGCATCTCCCCGCTGGGGCAGCGCCGGACGCTGCCGACGGTGATCGACGCGTCCGCCACCGACTGGGATCGGGTGCTGTGCAGCGCGGGCCGCCGCGGCCTGGAGATCGACCTGGACCCGCGGGACCTGGTTCGGTTGACCGGGGCGGTGCTGGCGCCGATCACCGCGGGCTGACCCGTCGGGAACAAACCCGCCCGGCGAAACCGTTGCACGTGGCAACCATGTGTCCGTGTCAGAAAGCCGGTGCCCTCGTGACCGTTCCGCTCTCCATCCTCGACCTCGCGCAGATCGGCGACGGCGAGCACGCCCGGGACAGCTTCCGCGCCAGCGTCGAGATGGCCCGGGCCGCTGAACGACAAGGCTACCAACGTATCTGGTACGCAGAACACCACAACATGCCGTCGATTGCCTCGTCGGCGACGAGCGTCCTGATCGCGCACATCGCCGCGAACACCGAGTCCATCCGGCTCGGATCCGGTGGCGTCATGCTGCCGAACCACGCGCCGCTGACCATCGCCGAACAGTTCGGCACCCTCGCCGAACTGCATCCGGGCCGCATCGACCTCGGACTCGGCCGCGCCCCGGGCAGCGACCAGCAGACGATGCGGGCGCTGCGCCGGGACCCGTCGTCCGCCGACTCCTTCCCGCAGGACGTCCTCGAACTGCAGGGCTACCTCACCGGCCCGACCCGGGTGGCGGGCATCGAGGCCACCCCGGGCAAGGGCACGAACGTGCCGCTGTACATCCTCGGCTCGTCGCTGTTCGGCGCGAAACTCGCGGCGATGCTCGGCCTGCCGTACGCGTTCGCCTCACATTTCGCCCCCAACGCCCTCGACGACGCGATCGCGATCTACCGCCGCGAGTTCCGCCCGTCGGCGCAGCTCGCGGAGCCGTACGTGATCGCGGCCGTCAACGTCATCGCCGCCGACACCGAGGACGAGGCGCAGGCCCTGTTCACCGCGACCCAACGCAAGCGGGTCCAACTGTTCGTCGGCCGCGGCCGCACCTTCACGCCGGAGGAGACGGACCTCGTCCTCACCTCGCCGGCGGGCCAGCAGGTGCTGCAGATGCTGCGGTACACCGCGGTCGGCACCGCGCAGCAGGTGCGCGACTACCTCGACACGTTCACCGCACGCACCGGCGCCGACGAGCTGATGGTCGTCTCCTCGGCAACGGACCGGTCCGCGTGGCTGCGGTCGCTGGAACTGGTTGCCGAGGTCAGCGACCTCGCCTCCCCCGCACCCTCACCCCAGGTTCCGTAATGTCACATTGGGGGTCGCCACGTAAGCCAATGTGACATTAGGGAACGCACGCGGGGATCAGAGCAGGCTGATCTGCTCGCCGATGGCGGTGCCGGGCGGCGCGGCGGGCGCGATCAGGTCGGCGCCGTCGTTGCGGACGCTGTTGACGCGGTCCGAGACGCGCCGGATCTCGATGCCCGCCGCGACCGCCTCGGAGACCCCGGCGAGCAGGTCGCCGGGGTCCTCACCGTCGGGGTCGAGCCAGCGGTCCCAGTGGTCCGGGGTGAGGATCAGCGGCATCCGATCGTGCACGGACCGCAGTTCCCCGACCGCGTCGGTGGTCAGGATCGTGCAGCTGAGCAGCGGGACGCTCGCGCCAGCCCGGGCCGCGGGGTCGTGCCACACCGACCAGAGCCCGGCCATGAACAGCCGCGACCCGTCGGCCGGGGTCAGGTAGTGGGGGACCTTCACCGCCTTGCCCGCCGCGGTCGGCTCGGTCGTCCACTCGTACCAGCCGTCCATCGGGATCAGCGCCCGCTTACCCCGCACCGCGGCCCGGAACGCCGGCTTCGTCGGTGCGGTGTCGGCGCGGGCGTTGAACAGCGGCGCCGACCGGACCGGCGCACCGTCCTCGCCCGCCTTCGTCCACGGCGGCACCAGCCCCCACCGCATCCGCCGGATCCGCCGCGTCGGGTCGGCGTCGGGGTGTTCCCGGTCGTGCCGGGCGACGACGGCGAGCACCGGGTCGGTCGGCGCGACGTTGTACCGCTCGGTCGGCCGCGGCGGCGCCGACCCGGTCTCGTCGACCGCATCAAGTTCGACCGCGAGCAGGGCCGGGTCGACCGTGGTCGCATATCTCCCGCACATGCCGTCCATTCTGGTCGCCCGCACCGACACGTGCAGGGGGCGTGCCGACCGGCGTGCCGCCCGATGCGGGAAGATGGTGGCCGTGAGTCTGTGGAGAGCGCCCCGAGCCGTATCGCCCGTGCACGCGACCGTGACCCTGCCGGGGTCGAAGTCGATCACCAACCGGGCGCTGATCCTCGCCGCGCTCGCCGACGGGCCGTCCACCGTCACCGGAACCCTCCGCAGCCGCGACACCGACCTGATGATCGATGCCCTGCGCGCGCTCGGCGTCGACATCACCGAACTCGACTCCCCCACCACCCTGCGCGTCACGCCGGGGCCGCTGCACGGCGCCGGCGTGGACTGCGGCCTTGCCGGCACCGTGATGCGATTCCTGCCCCCGGTGGCGGCCTTCGCCGACGGCGCGGTCGCGTTCGACGGTGACGAGCAGGCCCGCAGCCGCCCCCTCGGCACCATCCTCGACGCGCTGCGCGGCCTCGGTGTGTCGATCGACGGCGACGGACTGCCGTTCACCGTCACCGGCCGCGGCGCCGTCGCGGGCGGTGAGGTGACGATCGACGCGTCCGGGTCGTCGCAGTTCGTGTCCGGCCTGCTGCTGTCCGCGGCGCGGTTCACCGACGGCGTCGTGGTGCGCCATGCGGGCGCGGCGGTGCCGTCGATGCCGCACATCGACATGACCGTGGAGATGCTGCGCACCGCCGGGGTGCGGGTGCACACCCCCGCCGCGGGGGGGCAGGTGATCTGGCGGGTCGAGCCGGGACCCGTCGCCGCGGTGGACTGGGTGGTCGAACCCGACCTGTCGAACGCGACCCCGTTCCTCGCGGCGGCCGCGGTGACGGGTGGCGTGGTGAGCGTGCCGCGGTGGCCCGCGTCGACGACCCAGCCCGGTGACGCGATCCGCGGCATCCTCACCGACATGGGGGCCGCCGTGTCCCTTGATGATTCGGTGCTGACGGTCACCGGACCGGACCGCCTGCACGGCATCGACGTCGACCTGCACGACGTCGGCGAGCTCACCCCCACGGTCGCCGCGCTCGCCGCGCTCGCCGACTCGCCGTCGACGCTGCGTGGCATCGCCCACCTGCGCGGGCACGAAACCGACCGGCTCGCAGCGCTGTCCGCCGAGATCAACAACCTCGGCGGCGCGGCAACCGAGACCGCGGACGGCCTGCACATCGACCCGCGACCGCTGCACGGGGGCGAGTGGGGCTCGTACGCGGATCACCGGATGGCCACCGCGGGTGCGATCGTCGGGCTGGTCGTCGACGACGTCCACGTCGACGACGTGGAGACCACAGCGAAGACCCTCCCCGGCTTCGAGAAGTTGTGGGCGGACATGCTTTCCGATCGCATCGGGGCATCCTCCTGAGCGCGCGCCGGTACGACGAGTCCGATGTCCGGGTCCGCCCGGGCAAGGGCTCACGACCCCGCACCAAGAAGCGGCCGGAGCACCGGTCCGCCGAGTCCGCGATGGTCGTCTCCGTCGACCGCGGACGGTGGGGCTGCGTGCTGGACGACGACCCCGACCGCCCGGTCGTCGCGATGCGGGCGCGGGAACTCGGCCGCACCCCGATCGTCGTCGGGGACCGGGTCGGCGTGGTCGGTGACGTGTCGGGACGCGTGGACACCCTGGCCCGAATCGTGCGGGTCGAGGACCGGGCCACCGTGCTGCGCCGGACCGCCGACGACACCGACCCGTACGAGCGGGTCGTGGTCGCGAACGCCTCGCAGTTGCTGATCGTGGTCGCGCTCGCCGACCCGCCGCCGCGGACCGGCTTCGTGGAGCGAGCACTGGTCGCCGCCTATGTCGGCGGACTCGATCCGATCCTCTGCCTGACGAAGGGCGATCTCGCCGACCACCGCGAGTTCGCGGCGGCCTTCGAGGACCTCGACGTCCCGGTGGTATTGGCCGGAACCTCGGAACCACTGGACACCGTCGAGCGCATTCTGGCGGGGACGGTCACCGCACTGATCGGCCATTCCGGTGTCGGCAAGTCGACGCTCGTCAATCGCCTTGTCCCGGAGGCAGATCGGGCGACCGGGGTGGTGTCCGGGGTGGGCAAGGGCAGGCACACCTCGACGCAGTCCGTCGCGCTGCCGCTGCCGATCCGCGCTGGCGCCCCGGAGGGGGCGCCCCGCGGCTGGGTGATCGACACGCCCGGCATCCGGTCGTTCGGCCTCGCCCACATCTCGCCCGACGACGTGATGGGCGCGTTCGCCGACCTGGCGTCCGCGATCGAGGACTGCCCCCGCGGGTGCACCCATCTCGGGCCGCCCGCGGACCCCGAGTGCGCGCTGGACCGACTCGACGGGCAGGCAGCGCGCCGCGCCGGCGCGGTCCGACAGCTGCTGGTGGCGCTGTCGTCGAACGAAACCTGGTGAGACCGGCGGCATCACCGGGCGAGATCACGATTCGGCCACCGCGGCCCGCCCGGGATGCCACACCCCGGTCCCTGTGTTTACGCTGTACGAGCTCAATCTGATTCGAATCAGCTCAGGTCACGACACAGGCTGGATTTCCCCGCCGTCACGAGACAAGGAGTAACTCAGATGGGTAGTTTCGAGGACGTCATCGACGCAGGTTCGGCCATCTTCGGCGATGTCAGGAGCATCTTCGCCACCCTCATCGACCTCGGGTCGTCGATCGTCGGCTCCTCCAACGAGCCTCCCGAGTAGCCACCTCCGGCTCCGCGAGCGACCCCGGATCCACCGGGTGGTCGTGACGCGCAGGTGGACCCACCGTCACGGGCGGGTCCACCTGCGCATGCACGCGTCGACGTCTCGGCCTGCCGAGCCCGCCGGATGGTCAGCGGGGCAACAGCTTCCGCAGCCCGCGCCGCTTCCTGCTCTCCCGGATCGCGGTCTTGAGCCCGCGCGAACGCCCGGTCGCCGGATCCCGGGTGAGGACGGCCTCGCGGCCCTCCCACTTGCGCTCGGAGGCGGTCTCCGGCGCGTCGTCCGTGGTGTCGGTGAGGTACGTGTTCGGCAGCGACAGCTTGGCGATGGTGCGCCACGCCTTCCCGTACTGCACCAGCAGCGGCCCCGTGGTGTACGGCAGGTCGTACTTGTCGCACAGTTCGCGGACCCGCACCGCGATCTCCGCGTAGCGGTTCGACGGCAGATCCGGGAAGATGTGATGCTCGATCTGGTAGCTGAGGTTGCCGGTCATGAAGTCCATGGCGCGGCCGCCCGAAATGTTTGCGCTGCCGAGCATCTGCCGCAGGTACCACTGGGCCTGCGTCTCGTTGTCGACGTCGGCCTTGGTGAACTTCTCGGCGCCGTCCGGGAAGTGCCCGCAGAAAATAACGGCGTTGGTCCACACGTTGCGGATCACATTCGCGGTGAAGTTTGCGCTCATCGTCGACTTCCACGCCCTGCCGGTCAGCGCGGGGAAGACGACGTAGTCCTTGAGCAGCTGCTTGCCCATCTTGTCGCGGACCTCGCGCAGCTTGCGCTTGGTTTCCTCGCGGTCGTCCCGCCCCTTCGCGACCTTGCCGAGCTCGACATGCTGGGCGGCGATGCCGAACTCGAAGAACAGCGCGAGCAGGGTGTTGTAGACGAGGTTCCCCGCATTGAACGGCTTCCACCGCTGATCCCGGGTGACGCGCAGCAGCCCGTATCCCACGTCGTCGTCCATGCCGAGGATGTTGGTGTACTTGTGGTGCAGGTAGTTGTGGGTCTGCTTCCAGTGGGCGGACGGGCCGACCACGTCCCACTCCCAGCTGCTCGAGTGCACCTCGGGGTCGTTCATCCAGTCCCACTGCCCGTGCATCACGTTGTGCCCGAGCTCCATGTTCTCGATGATCTTCGCGACCCCGAGCATGCCGGCACCGAGCGCCCACAACGGGCGCTTGCGGCTGCCGAAGAGCACCGCGCGGCCACCGACCTCGAGGGAGCGCTGCAGCCGGATGGTGTTACGCAGGTACCGGGCGTCCCGCTCGCCGCGGGACGCCTCGATGTCGCGTCGGATCGCATCCAGCTCCCGACCGAGGGCCTCGATGTCGGCCTCGGTGAGGTGCGCGTATTCCTTGACGTCCGAAATAGCCATCGTTCTCCAGGTCCTGCTCGTCGATTACCGGCCTACCGTACCGTAGGTTACGCCAGCGTAGGTTTCCGTCGGCGGCCTGTGACGTCAATCACAGGCGTCGCCCTCACCTGCCGCGCAGCCGCCGCAGCGCGGACCGCAGCCCGACCCGGCGTCCGGTCGCCGGATCCACCCGCGGGGCACCCCCGTCGCCGAACCTGCGCTCCGACGACGTTTCCGGCGCATCGTCCGACGTCGCGGTCAGGAATCGGTCCGGGAGGGACAGCTTGAGCACGGTGCGCAGCGCCAGCAGGTACTGCCGCGACAGCGGCCCGGTCGTGTACGGCAGGTCGTACTCGTCGCACAGCGCCCGCACCCGCACCGACACCTCGCGCAGCCGGTTGCTGGGCAGGTCCGGGAACAGGTGGTGCTCGATCTGGAAGCTCAGGTTCCCGGTCAGGAAGTCCAACGCACGCCCACCGGAGATGTTCGCGCTGCCCAGCATCTGCCGCAGGTACCACTCCGGTCGGGTCTCCCGCTCCTGCTCGGCGACCGTGAACTTCTCGGCGCCGTCGGGGAAATGCCCGCAGAAGATCACCGCGTACGCCCACACGTTGCGGATCAGGTTCGCGGTCGCGTTCGCGGTCAGGGTGCTTCGCCACGCGGGCCCGGTGATCGCCGGGAACAGCACGTAGTCCTTGACCACCTGCCGGGTCGCCTTGCGCAGGAACGCCCGGTCGACCGCGCGCACGTGTTCCTGCCCCCGCGCCGCCTCCCCCGCCCTGGTGATCTTCCAGTCGTGCAGCGCGATGCCCCACTCGAACCCGGCGGCCAGCACCACATTGGCGACCGGCTGCAGCAGATTGATCGGCCGCCAGGGCACGTCCCTGGTCATCCGGATGATTCCGAACTGGACGTCCTCGTCCATCCCGACGACGTTCGTGAAGGTGTGATGCGAGTAGTTGTGCGCCCGCTTCCACTGCGACGACGGCCCGGTCTGATCCCACTCCCACGTTGTGGAGTGGATCTCCGGGTCGTTCATCCAGTCCCACTGGCCGTGCACGATGTTGTGCCCGAGCTCCATGTTCTCGACGATCTTCGCGAGGCCGAGCATCGCAGTCCCCGCGATCCACGCGGGCCGGTACCTGCTGCCGAACAGGATCGCCCGGCCACCGATCTCGAGTGCCCGCTGGGCCCGAATCACGTTGTGGACGTACCGGGCGTCCGCGGCGCCCCGCGACTCCTCGACGTCCCTGCGGATCCGGTCCAGTTCCCGCCCGAGCTCCTCGATGTCCCCCTCGGTCAGGTGCGAGAACTCTCTGATGTCCGTGATGGCCATCGTCGGCGCTACAGATCGATGGTGCAGTCGCCGGCCGCGACCGAGACGCACGTCTGCACCCGCTCGCCCTCGCCGTGCTCCTGCCCGGACCGCAGGTCGCGGACGTGGCCCGACAGCAGGGGCGCGACGCAGGTCTGGCAGATGCCCATCCGGCAGCCGAACGGCATCTGCACGCCGAGGTTCTCGCCCGCCTCCAGAATCGTGGTGACGCCGTCGACGTCCGCGGTGCGGTCCGACTTCGCGAACGTCACCGTGCCGCCCTGCCCGGAGGTGTCGGCCCGCGCGATCGTGAACCGCTCGGTGTGCAAGCGGTCGGTGAGGCCCGCCTCGGCCCACACCCGCTCCACCTCGTCAAGCATCTCGACCGGCCCGCACGCCCAGGTCTGCCGCTCCCGCCAGTCCGGGTACAGCTCGTCGAGGTCGGCGAGCCGGAACCGGCCACCGCCGCGCGTGCACTGCACGTGGGAGACGAAGCTCGGGTGCGCGTCGTGCAGCGCGGCCAGTTCGTCGCCGAACATCACGTCCTGCTCGGTCGGCGCCGAGTGCACGTGCACCACGTCGGGCACGGTGCCGCGCCGGACCATCGACCGCAGCATCGCCATCACCGGCGTGATGCCGCTGCCCGCGGTGAGAAACAGGATCTTCTCCGGCGGCGGCTCGGGCAGCAGGAAGTTGCCCTGCGGCGCGGCGAGCCGGACCACGGTGCCCGCGGGGACGCCGTTGATCAGGTGGCTCGACAGCCGACCCTCCGGCATCGCCTTCACCGCGATCGTGATCAGCCGGTGCTCACGACTCGGCGGCGACGTCAACGAGTAGGAGCGCCAGTGGAACCGGCCGTCGACGAGGATCCCGATGCCGATGTACTGACCGGGCTGGTAGTCGAAGTCGAAGCCCCAGCCCGGCTTGATCACCAGGGTCGCCGAGTCCGCGGTCTCGGTCCGCACCTCGACCACCTTGCCGCGCAGTTCGCGGGCCGACCACAACGGATTGGCCAGGTGCAGGAAGTCGTCCGGCAGCAGCGGCGTCGTCACCCGGGTCACCGCCCCGCGCAGCATGTTCACACTCGGCCGTCGCGGTGCCGACACGTCGGCCGCCGGCGCCTCGAGCCACTTCCTCAAGCCCATCAAACTTCCATCCACTCGCAGAGGTTACGGGCCCGTAGGTTACCCGCAGGTGAGGCAGCCTGTCACGCACTCCGCCGGACGCTCAGAGCAGGTCGAGCAGGAAGGGGAGTTCCTGGGTGGCATACCAGGCCAGATCGTGGTCCTCCGCATCCCCGAGCACGAACTCGGCGTCCGCGTCACCGAGGTCGGCGGCGTCGACGACCTCGGCGGCCCGCTCGACCGCGGCCTCCGCAGCCGAGAGGTCGACGTGCACCGACGCCACCGCGGACAGCGGCAGCGGGGCCGCGAGCCGGACCACCGCGTCGTCGAGGTCCGGGCGCAGCGCCACCTCGTCCACGTCGGCGGCGATCACCGCCCGCCGATACATCACCGACCCCGCCGGGTGCTCGCCCTCGGCGGCCTCGGGTCGCTCACGCTCCCCCGCCTCGGTTGCGATCAACCGCAGCGATGCCCGGGCCGCCTCGGTCATCGCCACCTCGGCGAGCTCGTCATCGTCACCGGTCGCGTAGGACTCCCGCAACGCAGGCGTCACCGCGAACGCGGTCCGGCTGACCGGGTTCAGCTCCTCCTCGGCGACCAACCGCTGCAACATCGCGATCGTCGCGGGCACGTAAACCCTCATGCATTCCCCTTCACCGGCAGACTTCCACCAACTCGTCGAGCGCCTCGTACAGCAACCCGGTGATCACGTCGACGTCGGACATCGCGTCCCGGTCACCGTTCAAACCGTAGTAGACGTGGCCGTCGTACGACGTCAGGCCGATGCTCAGCGCCTGGTTGCGGATCAGCGGCGACACCGGATACGTCTCCAGCAGCTGCGCGCCCCCGAGGCACAGCGTCGACTGCGGGCCCGGCGCGTTGGTGATCATCACGTTGAACATCCGCTGCGACAGCCCACTCGCCATCCGCAGCCCCATCGCGTGCAGGGTCGCCGGGGCGGTCCCCGACACCCGAACCAGGGTCTGGGCCGCCACCGTCCGGTTCTGCTGGGTGTGTGCCTCGGTCGCGTGCGCGATGTGGGACAGCCGGACAACCGGATTGGGCTCCCCGACCGGCAGATCGATCAGCAGCGACGACGCCCGCCGCTCGTCGCTGCCCGGCGCGTCGATCGCCATCGGCACCATCGCCCGGACCGTCGAGAACGCGGTGACCGGTTCGCCCCTGGACAGCAGCCAGTTCCGCAACGCCCCGGTCAACACCGCGAGGATCACGTCGTTCACCGCGCACCCGAAGCGGCGGCGCACCGTCCGGTAGTCGTCGAGCGACGTCTTCGCGGTCGCGAACCGCCGGTTCCGCGAGATGGTGGCGTTCAGCGGGGTGGCGGGCGCCGTCGACGCCGCGGTGCGCAGCAGCGCCGCCACGTTGCCGATCGCGGCCGCCGCCGTTCCTGCGACGTCACCCACCCGCATGCGGACCGTCGCGACGCCCTCCGCGGGCCGGGTGATCATCTCGGCGACCGCGTTCATCACCAGCTCGGCCTCCCGCGGCTCCCGCGCGGGCATCCATAGTTCCGCGGGGACCTCGCGCGGATGGTCGCATCGATCGAAGATCACCTGCCCGATCTCAAGCGCGTCGACACCGTCGACGAGCGCCGTGTGCGACTTGGTGAAGATCGCGATCCGGTCGTCGGCCAACCCCTCGACGAGATACATCTCCCACAGTGGCCTGCTGCGGTCCAGCGGTCGTGACGTCAGTCGGGCGACGAGGTCGTACAACTGCTCGTCGGAGCCCGGCTTGGGCAGCGCCGACCGGCGCACGTGATAGGTGATGTCGAAGTCCCGGTCGTCGACCCACACCGGCCGCGCCAACCCGAGCGCCACCTCCCGCACCCGCTGCCGGTAGCGGGGAACGAGCGGAAGCCGGTGCTCGACGTGGCTGAGCAGATCCTCGTGGTCGAGGCCGCCGTCGGGGGCCCGCAGGATCGCCAGGGACCCCAGATGCATCGGGGTGCTGCTCGCTTCGAGGAAGTAGAAGGACGCGTCCTGCGTCGTCAGCCTGGTGTCCATGCCGCCCCCGTGTTCATCCGTCCCCCGCATCGGGGGACGCCGGGCCGTCTCCGCCCGCCCCGCCGGGCTCGGAATCGAACAGTATCCGCAGTTCCTCGACGGTGGCGTCCGCGCCCACATGGTGGACACCGACCATCCCCACCGCGACTGCGCCTCGGACGTTGCCGATCAGGTCGTCGACGAACACGCAGCGCGCTGGCGGGACGCCCAGCAGTCGGGCGGCATGCAGAAAGATGCGCGGATCCGGTTTCGCGAGGCCGACATCACCCGAGAGGACCACCTCGTCGACGACGCGGCCGCCGAGCCCCCGCAGCGCGGCACCGCCCGGACCACCGGGGTCGTTGCTGAGGATCGCGGTCCGCACCCCGCGGGCCCGCAGGTCCGCGACCACGGCCACCAGCGGTTCCGGGTCGGAACCCGGCCCGTCAAGGACTCCACCGAAGTCGAGGATCAGCCCACGCACGGCCCCCACCCTAGGGCTGGCCCGCCCTGGCGCCGCGCCGGAATACCGGAAACCGTGCGGGCGATGGCAATTCGTGCCATCCTCGCACCGTCCGGACTCTCCCCGGGATCGACCCCGTACCGCGGTGTCGGCGGAATCGCCGCCGCCGCACCGGCAGCCCGTCGACGAGGAGAGCACCATTGAGGACCTACGTCACCGACGCCCCCAGCCCCGAACCGCCCACCGAGCCAACACCGCCGAGGCACACGCACCGGCTCGCACTCCGCACCCCGCGACCCCTCCCGCATCGCACCCTCACCCCGCGGCACGCCGCCGCCGCCGACCGGCACCCAGCGGGCGACGGCGAGGCACCCGGCGTCCCGGACCTCGGATGTCGACGATTCGGCGAGATGGCCCTGCGGATGGTCCTCGAGGCACTCGACCGCCGTCGCCACCTGTCCACCCTGCGTCCGCTGCTGGGGTCGACCCCGTTCGACCTCGTGACCGCGGTCGTCAGGGCGGGCGCACCGGGGCGCGGGCTCGGCACCGCGCACCTGCGTCGGGTGCACGTGCGACCGCTGGACCAGGACCGGGCCGAGGTCTTCGGCAGCTACGTCCGCGGCGGCCGCACGTTCGCCATCGCGGGACGCCTCGAACGCGCACCAGCCGCCCGCCGGCGGTCCGCGGACGCCGGGGGCGGCTGGAGGTTCACGTCACTTCAGGTCGGCTGACGCCGGCCGCGGCTAGCGCTTTTTCTTCTTCTTGGTGTCCCGCTCGGCCTGCCTGCGCTCGCGTCGGGTCGGCCCGACCACGGACGTGGGATCCCCGCTGGTACGGACCGACGCGGTCCCGTCCTCGGCCGGTCCGGAGAAGGTCAACGCACCCTCCTCCTGATCGTCGAGCCCCTTCGCCCGCAGCGCGGCAGGCGCGGCCTGCGCGGTGGGTGCCTGCTGCTGCCCGCCCTGGCTCGGCGGCGGGGTCGCGGTCCGGGCCGGAGCAACCGACTCGCTGCGCGCGGCGGCGGCCGCGGTGGTCCAGCCGGACTGTTCCGGCGCGGGCGCCGCCTCGACCTGCAGGTTGAACAGGAACCCGACCGACTCTTCCTTCAGGCCCTCGAGCATCGCGGTGAACATGTCGTAGCCCTCACGCTGGTACTCGACGAGGGGATCCCGTTGGGCCATCGCCCGCAGCCCGATGCCCTCCTTGAGGTAGTCCATCTCGTAGAGGTGCTCGCGCCACTTGCGGTCGAGCACGGACAGCAGCACCCGGCGCTCGAGCTCCCGCATGCCGTTCTCGCCTGCGATGGCGTCGATCTGCTGCTCCCGCTGCGCATAGGCCGAGCGGACGTCCGCGAGCAGCGCATCGCGCAGTTCCTCGCGGGACAGGTCGCCGCGGTCACCGTCCTCGGTCTCACCGGTGAGGGCCCGATGCTCGACACCGACCGGGTAGAGGGTCTTCAACGCGGTCCACAGCTGGTCGAGATCCCAGTCCTCGACGTACCCCTCGGCCGTCGCCCCGTCCACGTAGGCGGTGACCACGTCGGTGATCATCGTCTCGACCTGGCCCTCCATGTCCTCGCCCTCGAGGATCTGGCGGCGCTCCTCGTAGATGACGGTGCGCTGCTGGTTCATCACCTCGTCGTACTTGAGGACGTTCTTGCGGATCTCGTAGTTCTGCTGCTCGACCTGGGTCTGCGCGCTCTTGATCGCCTTCGAGACCATCTTCGCCTCGATCGGCACGTCGTCCGGCAGGTTCAGCCGCGTCATGATCGACTCCAGCGCCGCGCCGTTGAAGCGGCGCATCAGCTCGTCGCCCAGCGACAGGTAGAACCGGGACTCGCCGGGGTCGCCCTGACGACCCGACCGACCGCGGAGCTGGTTGTCGATGCGCCTCGACTCGTGCCGCTCGGTGCCGAGCACGTACAGGCCACCCGCGTCCCGCACCTGGTCGGCGTCCGCCTTCACCTGCGCCTGCACCTGCGCGAGCGCGCCCTCCCAGGCCGCCTCGTACTCGTCGGGGGTCTCCACCGGGTCAAGGCCCTGCTTGCGCAGCAGCACGTCGGCGATGATGTCCGGGTTGCCGCCGAGCACGACGTCGGTGCCGCGGCCCGCCATGTTGGTGGCGACGGTCACCGCGCCGGTGCGGCCCGCCTCCGCGACGATCTGCGCCTCCTTCTCGTGGAACTTGGCGTTGAGCACGTTGTGCGCGATCCCGCGCTTGGTGAACTGCTTCGACAGGTACTCGGACCGCTCGACGCTGGTGGTGCCGATCAGGACCGGCTGCCCCTTCGCGTGCCGCTCGGCGACGTCGTCGACGACGGCATCGAACTTGGCCTCCTCCGTCTTGTAGATCAGGTCGCCCTGGTCGACGCGGACCATCGGCCGGTTCGTCGGGATCGGGATGACGCCAAGCTCGTAGGTCTGGTGCAGCTCCGCCGCCTCCGTCTCGGCGGTACCGGTCATGCCGGACAGCTTGTCGTAGAGCCGGAAGTAGTTCTGCAGCGTGATCGTGGCGAGGGTCTGGTTCTCGGCCTTGATCTCGACCTTCTCCTTGGCCTCGATCGCCTGGTGCATGCCCTCGTTGTAGCGGCGGCCGACGAGGATGCGTCCGGTGAACTCGTCGACGATGATCACCTCGCCGTCCCGGACGATGTAGTCCTTGTCCCGCTGGTACAGCTCCTTCGCCTTGATCGCGTTGTTCAGGTAGCTGACCAGCGGCGAGTTCGCGGCCTCGTACAGGTTCTCGATGCCGAGCTGGTCCTCGACGAACTCGACCCCGGCCTCGTGCACGCCGACGGTGCGCTTCTTGATGTCGACCTCGTAGTGCACGTCCCGCTTCAGCAGCGGCGCGATCCGCGCGAACTCGCCGTACCACTTGCTGGACGCGTCCGCCGGACCGGAGATGATCAGCGGGGTGCGGGCCTCGTCGATGAGGATGGAGTCGACCTCGTCGACGATCGCGAAGTTGTGCCCACGCTGGACGAGGTCGTCGAGGGTGTGCGTCATGTTGTCGCGCAGGTAGTCGAAACCGAACTCGTTGTTGGTGCCGTAGGTGATGTCGGCGGCGTACGCCTCCCGCCGCTGCGCCGGGGTCATCCCGGACAGGATCACGCTGGTCTCGAGGCCCAGCGAGCGGTGCACCCGCCCCATCCACTCGGAGTCACGCTTGGCCAGGTAGTCGTTGACGGTGACGACGTGCACGCCCCGGCCCGCGATGGCGTTGAGGTAGGCGGGAAGGACGCAGGTCAGGGTCTTGCCCTCGCCGGTCTTCATCTCCGCGACATTGCCGAAGTGCAGCGCGGCACCGCCCATGATCTGCACGATGTAGTGCTTCTGGCCGAGCACCCGCGCGGACGCCTCCCTGGCCACCGCGAACGCCTCCGGCAGCAGGTCGTCGAGGGATTCCCCGCGTGCGAACCGCTGCTGGAACTCCCCCGTCTTGTCCCGCAACTGCTGGTCGGACAGCGCCTCGTACTCGGGCGAGAGGGTATCGACGTGCTCGGCGATGTGCTTAAGCCGCTTGACCATGCGACCTTCACCAACACGGAGCAGCTTGGACAGTGACAGCGAGGGCACGGGTGTGAACGTCCTAGGGTCTCGGCGGGCGGGTGTGCGATCCGGCAGGCATCGCAGCAGGATCCGGTCGAGAGGAGCGAACCCCTCGACCGGATCCCATGGTAGGCGCTGCGGCCGCCGCTCGAGTCGATCGACCACTCATTCTTGTCGGTTACTCAGGCTTCCGCCGCGACGTCCTCAACCGATCCGGGTCGGTGTTGCGGTCAGGTTGCCGCTGGCCAGCGCGGGTCTGCCCGGTCAGGCGAGCCGGATCAGTCCGTAGTCGAACGCGTGACGCCGGTACACGACCGACGGTCGGTCGGTCTCCTTGTCGTGGAACAGGAAGAAGTCGTGTCCGACCAGTTCCATCTCGTACAGCGCATCGTCGACGGCCATCGGGGCGGCGGAATGCACCTTCGTCCGCACGATCTGGCCGGGGCCCTCCGGTTGTTCCGGCTCGAGCGACAGGTCCGGGGAGATGCCGAGCGAATCGTCCTCGGCGAGCGCGGCGGTCGCCTGCGCGACCGACACCGGGGTCTTGTCTCCGTAGTGGACGCGCCTGCGATCCTTGGTCCGACGCAGCCGGGCCTCGAGCTTGGCGGTCACGCTCTCGAAGGCGGCGTAGAAGCTGTCGGCGGCGGCCTCGGCGCGAACCACGGGCCCTTTACCTCGGGCGGTGATCTCGACCCGCTGGCAGTTCTTCGCCTGCCTGCGGTTTCGTTCGTGCTGGAGTTCGACGTCGATGTGGTAGATCGTCGGATCGAAGCGCTCAAGACGAGCGAGCTTCTCGGAAACGTAGACCCGGAAATGGTCCGGGACCTCGACATTGCGGCCCTTCACCACGATCTCGGAGCGTGGGGCATCGGATTGCCCGGTGGATTCTGCAGCGTCCTGAACGAAGACAGATGCTGTCGAAGGGGTCGTCACGCGTACCTCCCGAATACGGCCGAGCCAAGAATTTGACCTGCGGCGGATGAGCTACGCCGGGAAGGGGACCGCCCGGCGTCAGGGTTTGGAACTATCACCTCCCACCCGTGTCGTCGGCTGTGCTGGCGACGGTAGTACGAGTTCGACACAAGTGCCAGCATTCGGGTCGAACGCGTCATGCGACCCCGATCACCAGCACCGCGTCGACCCGGACACCGACCCCCGCGAGCGCGCGAACGGACTCCGCCGCGGTCGCCCCGGTGGTCAGGACGTCGTCGACGAACACCACGCAATCCGACCGGACGGTCCCCACCGGCGGGGTGGCCCGGACCCGTCCCGCCAGGTTCGCGACTCGGGCGTGCGCCGAGAGCCCGACCGAATCCCGAACGCCAGCACCGAAACTCAGGGCACGCTCGACCCGCACCGCCTCCGGGGCCAACCGCTCGGCCGCGCATCGCACCATCGCCAGCACCGGATCGCCGCCCCTGGCCCGTGCCGCTCGCCGCCGGGTCGGCGCGGGAACGACCGTCAGCCCGGCCAGCTCGGGGGGATCGAGTTCGCCGAGTGCGCGCAACTGTCGCACCGCACCGGCCAGCGCGGCGCCGAGGGGGCGGGCGAGGTCGCGGCGGCCCCGTTCCTTCGCCGCGATCACCGCCGCCCGCCGCGCCCCGCCGTGTGCTCCCACCGCCCACACCGGGACCCCCGTATCGATCCGCGGCGACACCGCGACCGGCGGTCCCGCCAGCTGTGTCGCGCAGCGCGCGCACCACAGGGTGCCCGCGACGCCGCAGCCACCGCACTCGCGGGGGAGGATCAGGTCGAGCAGTGCGCGCATGCCCGGCAGTGTGCCCCGGCCCACCGACAGCACCGGCGACGAGGAGTCGGGCGGGTCAGCCCGCCAGCACCGGGACGGCCCTGACCCCGGTCAGGCCGGGGACCTCACGCCAATAGCGGTCCCCCGCCGGGTCCGTGCTGTTGAGCTGGAAAACCGCGAGCGCGTCCGCGACGTACGTCATGGACGGGGTTGCCTCGACCGCGGTCACCGGCGGGGTGAGGTTGCGGCTCGGCAGCGCGTCCATCCGGGACCCGTCGACGGAGACGCTGACGACCGGGATGTCCGAGGCAGCGCGCACCACCACGATCGCGTCGCCGGTCGACCAGTCGAGGGTGACGGCGGGGCTGCCGAGACCGACCGCGATCGGTTGCGCGCCGGTCAACCGGTAGCCGCCCTCCGGTCGGGGGATCACGGTCACGGCATAGACCTTGCCGTCGATGATCGCCGCGGCGCGGGTGCCGTCCCTGGACAGCCGGAACTCGGTGATCGTGGTGCCGAGCGAGGCGATGTCGGCGGTGTCCACCTGCTCCACGGTCCACTCACCCGCCGGTCCCGGCGCCGTCCGCAGCACCCGCGCGCCGTCGACGACCGTCCACACCGCGGTGTCCCCGAGCGCCCAGGTCGGCCGGGTCAGCGTGCCACCCTCGGCGACCCGGGACGCCTGCCCGTCCACCGGCCCGACCATCAGCGTCGACACCGCCTCGGGCGGCGACACCGACTCGGTGCCGGGCCGGGTGGCTGGCGCCGCCACCGCGGCCGCGGATCTGCCGTCCCGGGACAGCGCGGCCGACCGCAGGTCCGATCCCGACCCGAAGTAGCCGGGCTCCGGATCGATACCCTCGTCGGTGACCCGGACGAGGGCGCCGTCCCGCAGCGCGTACAGGCCGACCGCGGCCGCCCCCGACGCCGCCGGGTTCGTCGACGACACGTCCGCCGTCGTCCAGCCGTTGGGGAGCCGCTCGTCGAGCGGTTTGCCGTCGCCGATCAGCACGTACGGGCCGGGGATCTCGGCGTTGGCGAGCGTCCAGACGACCTGCGCGGCGAGGCGGTCCCGGCTCACCACGTCCAGCGGTCCGGTGCCCTCGAACTGGATCCGCAGCCCACCAAAGCCGATACCGACCCCGGCGCTGCGGCCGTCCGCCTTGGTGATCGGATCCGCCAGCCGCACGTCGGCGAGCTGGTTCGACACCGCGCCCTGCAGCGACGGCTTCGGGCCCGCGATCAGCATCCGGATCAGCGTGTCGGCCAGGTCCTGCGGGTTCGTCGAGATCCACCGCAGGTCGGGGACCGTGGTCGACCCGGTCGGGTCGAGGAAGTACAGCGCCTTGCGCTGGTAGGTCTTGAGGAACTGGGGCCGGTCCAGGATGACACCCGGCGGCAGCTGATCGATCCGCCACTCTCCGTTCTCCCGAACCAACCGGACCGTCGCCTCGTAGGTTCCCTCGACCGCCTGGTACACGCCGCCCTGTCCGAGCTGCCCGACCCGGTTCGCCCGGATCGTGTATCCGGCCTGGTCGTCGGATCGCTGCGACTCGGGCAGCACGTCCACCTTGTCGACGATCGTCGTCTCGACGCTGTCGTCCCAGGTCGCGGCCGCCGAGGTGGTCAGGAACTTGCGGGCCGCGGCGTGCCGGTCGGTCGGGTCGGTGCTGGCCGCGAGGAAGTCCCGCAGCAGCAGGTTCGGTTCCCGTCCCGGAGCGGGCGCGGGCACCACCGGGTTCGCCGGCTCCTGCGCGATCGTGCCGATCGCCTGCGGGGTGGACGAGTCGGGCAGGCTGGCGCAGCCGCCGAGCAGGACGGCGGCAACCACCGCCGCCGCGCAGCCAGCCCACCGCCGCCGCCTCATGTCCGTCGCTCCCGGAGCATCGGCAGGCTGGCCGTCTCGTCGGGGTCGAGCGGCTCGGACTCCCCCGACTCCGTGTCGCTGGTCTCAGTGTCCCCGTCGGGGTCGCGGCCCTGCACCCGCTTGATGGTCGGCGGGCGCAACGGGAGCGGGCTGCTGGTCACCTTGTGCCCGCGGACCAGCGGCAACGTCAGCCGGAAGCACGCGCCGACGCCGGGCGCACCCCACGCGTCGAGCCTGCCGTCGTGCAGCCGGGCGTCCTCGACGCTGATCGCCAACCCGAGTCCGGTGCCGCCGGAACGGCGGACCCGGGACGGGTCCGACCGCCAGAACCGGTTGAACACCAGCTTCTCCTCCCCCGGCTGCAACCCGATGCCCTGGTCGCGCACGATGAACGCCGCCGCGTCCGCGTCGGCGCGCAGCCGCAGCAGCACCGGCCTGCCCTCGCCGTGGTCGATCGCGTTCGCCAGCAGGTTACGCAGGATCCGCTCGACCCGACGCGGGTCGACCGTCGCGTCGACCGGTTCCTCGGGCAGGTCGAGGATCAGTTCGGTCCCGGTCTCCCTGGCCAGGTGCCGGATCGTCGACACCGCGGCGCGGGCGCTCATCCGCAGGTCCAGCTTCTCGGCGGCGAGCTCGGCGACCCCGGCGTCGTGGCGGCTGATCTCCAGCAGGTCACCCAGCAGCGATTCGAACCGGTCAAGCTCGGCGACCAGCAGCTCCGACGATCTCCGCAACGCGGGGTCGAGGTCGGCGCTGCCGTCGTGGATCAGGTCGGCGGCCATCCGGACCGTCGTCAGCGGAGTGCGCAGCTCGTGGCTGACGTCGGAGGTGAACCGCTTCTGTAGGTTGCCGAACTCCTCGAGCTGCGTGATCTGCTTGGACAGGGATTCGGCCATGTCGTTGAACGACATCGCCAGCCGGGCCATGTCGTCCTCACCGCGCACGGGCATCCGTTCCCGCAGCTTGCCCTCCGCGAACCGCTCGGCGATCCGCGACGCGGACCGGATCGGCAGCACCACCTGACGTGCCACGATCAGCGAGATCGCGGCAAGCAGCACCAGCAGCACCGCGCCGCCGATCAGCAGGGTGCTGCGCATCAGTGACAGGCTGCGGTCCTCACCCGCGAGGGGGAACACCAGGTACAGCTCGAGGTCGGGGACGTCGGCGATCACCGGGCTGCCGACGATCAACGCGGGCCCCGTGTAGCCGTCGGGATCGCTGACCGTCGAGAACTGGTAGCTGACCTGACCGTTGAGGACGAACTCGCGCAGACTGTGCGGAATCTGATCGACCGGCCCCGCCGACGGCTCCGCCGCCGGGTCGCCGCGGGCGATCAGCACCGGGTCGAAGGTGCCAGCCGCACCGGACGCCGGACCGGAGTCCGAGCTGCGGGCGGTCAGCGACGACCGCGCCCCCTCGAGGCGGGTGCTGATCGAGGCGGTCTCGTCGGTGCCAGCGAGGTAGCTCTGCACGGTGCCCCGCGCCCGGTCCATCTCCTCGGTGGCCGCCGACAGCTTCGCCTCGACCAGGCGGTCGGTGATCTGGCTCGTCAGGACAACGCCGAGGATGGTGATGACGACCAACGACAACGTCAACGTCGACACGACCACCCGCAGCTGCAGCGACCGCCGCCACAAGTGCGCCAGCGCGACGCTCGTGTTGCGGAACCGTCGGAGCAGCGGCGTGAACGTGCCGTTGATCCGACGCCGCATCCGGGTGCTACGGATCACGGCGGTCCGGCCTTGTAGCCGACCCCCCTGACGGTGAGAACGACCTGCGGATTCTCGGGATCGCGCTCGACCTTCGCACGCAGCCGCTGCACGTGCACGTTGACCAGCCGGGTGTCGGCGGCATGCCGGTAGCCCCACATCTGCTCGAGCAGGACCTCCCTGGTGAACACCTGCCGCGGCTTACGGGCGAGGGCCACCAGCAGGTCGAACTCGAGCGGGGTCAGGGAGATCAACTCCCCGTCCCTGGTGACCTTGTGGGCGGGAACGTCGATGTCGATGTCGGCGATCGACAGCAGTTCCGCAGGCTCCTCCTCGGTGCGCCGCAGCCGGGCCCGCACCCGCGCCACGAGTTCCTTCGGCTTGAACGGCTTCATCACGTAGTCGTCCGCCCCGGACTCGAGGCCCAGCACCACGTCGACGGTGTCGGTCTTCGCGGTGAGCATCACGATCGGCACCCCGGAGTCGGCGCGCAGCACCCGGCAGACGTCGATCCCGTTCATGCCGGGCAGCATCAGGTCGAGCAACACCAGGTCGGGGCGGATCTCCCGGACCGCGGACAGCGCCTGGGTGCCGTCACCCACCACGAAGGGCTCGAATCCCTCCCCGCGCAGCACGATGGTGAGCATCTCGGCGAGTGCCGTGTCGTCGTCGACAACCAGAATGCGTGGCTTCATGTCTCTATCGTGTCACTCCGAGGCGCGCCCGACGTTGATTGGTGACATCGGCGGCGAGTTGTGCCGGGTCGACGTCCGGTCCGACCACCGTCCACGGCGAGATCCACTGCCGCACCGCAAGCCCGTCGTAGACCTCGCCGGTCCTGGCCTGCAGGCCTGAATCGCGCTCGTAGGCGTCGCGTTGCCGGTCCGCTTCGATGCCCGCGCGGCTGCGCGCCCGGCTGGCGGCCAACTCCACCGGAACCTTCAACAGGATCTGCAGTGCGGGCCGCGGCAGCCCGAACCGGCCGAACTCGAGGTCCTCGATCCAGGAGACGTCGGGGCCCTGCGCGCTCTGGTGCCGCCGCGCGGCGGTGTAGGCGGCGTTGGACGCGACGTAGCGGTCGAGCAGGACGATGTCGTGGGTGGCGATCATCTCGCGCAGGTCGGCTGCCGCGTCGCGGCGGTCGAGCGCCCACAGCAGCGCCATCGCGCTGATGCTTTCGGCGGTGTCCCCGTGCCCGCCGTGCAGCGCCTCGGCGCCGAGGTCCGCATGCACGGACACCCCGTACCGCGGAAAGGCCAGCGTTGCGACGCTCAGTCCGGCGCCGCGCCAGGCGTCAACCAGCGCGTTCGACAGCGTGCGCTTGCCAGCGCCGTCGAGCCCCTCGAGTGCGATGAGGATTCCCACGGTCGCCCAGCCTAGGCGCTGCCGCGCCTGTGAGTCCTTTTGGCCCCGGACGGGGCCAAAAGGACTCACAGGCGGCGGAGCCGCTAGTAGCGGTAGTGCTCGGGCTTGTACGGGCCCTCGACGTCAACGCCGATGTACTCGGCCTGATCCTTGGTCAGCTTGGTGATCGAACCGCCGAGTGCCTCGACGTGGATCCGCGCGACCTTCTCGTCGAGGTGCTTGGGCAGGCGGTACACCTCGTTGTCGTACTCGTCGGGCTTGGTCCACAGCTCGATCTGCGCGATGACCTGGTTCGCGAACGAGTTCGACATCACGAACGACGGGTGGCCGGTGGCGTTGCCCAGGTTCAGCAGGCGACCCTCGGACAGCACGATGATGCTGTGCCCGTCGGCGAAGGTGAACTCGTCGACCTGCGGCTTGATGTTGACCCGGGTGACCTCCGGCGAACGCTCCAGCGTCGCCATCTCGATCTCGTTGTCGAAGTGACCGATGTTGCCGAGGATGGCCTGGTGCTTCATCTGCTTCATGTGCTCGAAGGAGATGATGTCCTTGTTGCCGGTCGAGGTGATGACGATGTCGGCCTGGCCGATGAACTCCTCGACGGTCTTGACGTCGTAGCCGTCCATCATGGCCTGCAGCGCGTTGATCGGGTCGATCTCGGTGACCGTGACGCGGGCGCCCTGGCCGCGCAGCGCCTCGGCGCAGCCCTTGCCGACGTCGCCGTAACCGCAGACGAGGGCGGCCTTGCCGCCGATCAGCACGTCAGTGCCGCGGTTGATGCCGTCGAGCAGCGAGTGCCGGGTGCCGTACTTGTTGTCGAACTTGCTCTTGGTGACCGAGTCGTTGACGTTGATCGCCGGGAACACGAGCTCACCGGCCGCGGCGACCTGGTAGAGGCGCAGCACGCCGGTGGTGGTCTCCTCGGTGACACCCTGCACGGACTCCGCGACGGTCGTCCACTTGGACTTGTCGGCCTCGAGGGACGTGCGCAGCAGCGCGAGGAACACCTTGTACTCGTCGGAGTCGTTCGCGTCGTCGGTCGGCGGGACGACGCCGGCCTTCTCGAACTGCGCACCCTTGAGCACGAGCATGGTGGCGTCGCCGCCGTCGTCGAGGATCATGTTCGCCGGCTGGTCGGGCCAGGTGAGCATCTGCTCGGCCGCCCACCAGTACTCCTCGAGGGTCTCGCCCTTCCACGCGAAGACCGGGGTGCCCTTGGGCTCCTCGGGGGTGCCGTGCGGGCCGACGACGATCGCGGCGGCGGCGTGGTCCTGAGTGGAGAAGATGTTGCACGACGCCCAGCGCACCTCCGCACCGAGCGCGGTGAGGGTCTCGATCAGCACCGCGGTCTGGATGGTCATGTGCAGGGAGCCGGAGATCCGCGCGCCCTTGAGCGGCTGCACTTCGGCGTACTCGCGGCGCAGCGCCATGAGGCCGGGCATCTCGTGCTCGGCGAGGCGGATCTCCTTGCGGCCGAACTCGGCGAGCGAAAGGTCCGCCACCTTGAAGTCGATCCCGTTGCGGGTCTCCGCGACACACTTGTTCTCAGACACTGAGGTCGTCATCTGCCTCTCCTGGTTGGCAATAGCTGCGGTAGAGGCTACCGGGAGGCGAGCCCGACGAAACACCGGCTAATCGCCGGTCCCGGTGATCTCCTCCCCGAACGGACCGATCAGCGCGGCCAGGTCCTCGGCGACATCGGCGTGCGCGGCGGGCGGCATCGAGATGTAGCTCAGCGCGAGCCGGACGATCCCCCGGCCGAGAATCCCGGCCTCCACCGGTCCGGCCTGTATCCAACTGCGCCGAAACGTCTCCGACAGCTGTGCGGCACCGCGCTCCAGGATCGGGGCGCTGTCCGTGGTGATCAGGCGCAGCAGGTCGGGCTTGGCTATTCCGGCGAGCAACGACTTCACTAGCGGGTCCGCGGCGCTGAGGGTGAAGAAGCCGGTGAATCCGTCGACGAGGGCGGTCCGGACCGAGCCAGGATGCCGGTACATCGCGGCGTCCACGACCTCGACGAACCGGTCGACCAGGCGCAGCGCGTAGGCCTGCGCCAGCCCGGGACGGGACTGAAACTCGTTGTACACGGTCTGCCTGCTCACGCCAGCCTCGGCCGCGACCTGCGACATGGTGACCTCGGACCAATCCTTCTCGGTCAGCAGGTCCCGCATCGCGTCGAGCACCGAATCTCGCAGCAGCGCGCGGGCGGCCTGCGGATACGGGATTCGGGTCGAGGGCGGCATGTCCGCGAGGGTGGCACCTGCCGGCCGGGCCGTCAACGACGACTCGCCCCACCGTGATCGGGACCACGCTCCGGCGGTGATGTCGAGTCCGGGTCGACGTTCACCGCTGCGTTCACGGTCGCGCGACCTCGACCATGTCGAAGTCCGCCTTGGCCGCGCCGCAGTCGGGGCAGCTCCAGTCGTCGGGGATGGCGTCCCAGCGGGTACCGGGAGCGATCCCGTCGTCGGGCCATCCGAGTTCCTCGTCGTACTCGAATCCACACTGGGCACAGCGGTAGAGCCTCATGACGCAATCTCCTCGAAGTCGACCTTCTCGCGGACCCCACAATCCGGGCAGCACCAATCGTCCGGCACCGCCCCCCACTCCGTGCCGGCCGGGAAGCCTTCGCGCGGAGCTCCTCTCGTCTCGTCATAGACGTACGCGCACACCGGGCATCGATACGCGGCCATCATGCAACCCCGTGCTTCGCGTAGATGCGCTCACGCTTGCCCGGCGCGATGTTGACTCGGGTGATGTCACCCTCGTAGTGGGCGAGGACGCGGTGGTCCATGACCCGACGCCAGACCGGCGGAAAGTACGCGAGCGAGATCATGCTGGCGTAGCCGCTGGGCAGGTTCGGCGCCCCGTCCATGCTGCGCAGGGTCTGATAGCGCCGCGTCGGGTTGGCGTGGTGGTCGCTGTGCCGCTGCAGGTGGTACAGGAAGATGTTGGTGCAGATGTGGTCGGAGTTCCAGCTGTGCTCCGGTGTGCAGCGCTCGTAGCGACCGCTCGCAGTCTTCTGGCGGAGCAGCCCGTAGTGCTCGAGGTAGTTGACGGTCTCGAGCAGCGAGAACCCGTACACCGCCTGAATCACCAGGAATGGCAGCACCCCCCAGCCGAAGGCGGCGACCAGCGCGGCCCAGAGCGCAACCGACATCAGCCAGGCGTTGAGCACGTCGTTGCGAATGGTCCACGGACCCTTGTCGAGTCGCCGCAGGCGCGCCTCCTCCAACGCCAAGGAGGATCGCAGACTGCCCAACACGCTGCGCGGAAGGAAGGCCCAGAAGCTCTCGCCGAACCGCGCGCTTGCCGGGTCCTCCGGGGTGGACACCCGGACGTGGTGGCCGCGGTTGTGCTCGATGTAGAAGTGCCCGTAGCAGGTCTGGGCGAGGGTGATCTTCGACAGCCACCGCTCCATGTCATCCTTCTTGTGCCCCAGTTCGTGCGCGGTGTTGATGCCGATGCCACCCATCACGCCGACGCTCAACGCCAACCCGATCTTCGAGACCAGGCTCAGGCCACCGTCGACGCCGAGCCACGCGAGGTTGTCGGCGGTCCAGAGGTAGCAGGCGAACCCGAGGCTCGCGAGCTGGAACGGGATGTAGGCGTACGTGCAGTACCGGTAGTAGCGGTCGTTCTCGAGCTGCTCCATCACCTCCTCCGGCGGGTTCTGCCCATCCGGTCCGAAGAAGATGTCCAGGATCGGGAGCAGCGCGTAGACGAGGATCGGGCCGATCCACCACAACACCGGCGAGACCGCGGTCGCGCCGAGCTCGTTGAGCCCCCAGACCAGTCCTGCCGCCAGGAAGATCGCCGTCGGCGGGATCAGCCCGAGCAACCACAGGCGCCTCTTGCCGTCCCGCCACTGCACGGTGGTCCGCCCGTCCGCGGTTGCGCTGTACGTCCTCACCCTTGCCTCCCACCCACCGACCAGATGTGATCCACACCACTTACGATTGGACAGTACGCCTAGAGTTGTCACATGTATATACATTTCGGCCTATATGTAAACCTTGCTGTGGGCGCCGGACGACAACGGCCCCCCGGCAGTGAGCCGGGGGGCCGTTGGTGTCGCGGCGCTACTTGCCGCGGTGTCGCGGTTCGTCGGGACCACCGAGCCGGTCAAGTGCCCGCGACTCCAGGCCCGGTTCGGGGCGCTGCCGCTTGCCGAGCAGGGAATGCCGGTGCCCGTACGCGAAGTACACGACGACGCCGATCGCCATCCAGACCACGAACCGGATCCACGTCTCCACCGACAGGTTCAGCATCAGCCACAGGCACGCGAGGACCGCCACGATCGGGATCAGCGGCACCAGCGGCACCCGGAATCCGCGCGGCAGGTCGGGTCGCGTCCGGCGCAGGATGATCACGCCGATGCAGACCAGCACGAAGGCGAACAGCGTGCCGATGTTCACCATCTCCTCAAGGGTGCCCATCGGGAAGAAGGCGGCAAGCACACCGGACACGATGCCGACGATCACCGTGATCCGGACCGGCGTGCCGCGCTTGCCGGTGTGCGACAGGGTCCGCGGCAGCAGCCCGTCCCGCGACATCGCGAACGCGACCCGGGTCTGACCGAGCAGCATCACCATCACCACGGTGGTGAGACCGGCGAGGGCCCCGAGGTTGATCACCCACTGGGCCCAGGTGATGCCGTGGGCCTCGAACGCCGTCGCCAGCGTCGATCCCTCACCTGCCAGCGCGGTGTACGGGACCATCCCGGTCAGGACGAGGGTCACTGCCACGTACAGCACGGTGACGATCGCCAGCGACCCGAGGATGCCGCGCGGCAACGCCTTCTGCGGGTTCTTCGTCTCCTCGGCGGTCGTCGCGACCACGTCGAATCCGATGAACGCGAAGAACACCAGCGACGCGGCGGCGAGCAGCCCGTACCACCCGAAGGTGCTGCCGCCCGCCCCGGTCAGGAAGGAGAACAGGGACTGGTGGATGCCCTCACCGGTGTCACCGGGCTGCGACGGCGGAATGTACGGCGAGTAGTTCGATCCGGTGATGAAGAAGGCGCCGACGATGATGACCAGCAGCACGACGCCGACCTTGATCGCGGTGATCGCGGCCGATACCCGGGACGACAGCTTCGTTCCGGTCGCCAGCAACACGGTCAGCCCGGCGATCAGCAGGACCGCGCCCCAGTCGAACTTCAGCCCGCCGAGTTGCACGACGGTCGACTCGACGCCAATCACATCCGCGAGGTAGAGCGACCACCCCTTCGCGACCACCGACGCGGCGAGCGCGAACTCAAGGATCAGGTCCCAGCCGATGATCCACGCGACGAACTCGCCGAACGTCGCATACGAGAACGTGTAGGCGCTACCCGCGACCGGCACCGTCGACGCGAACTCCGCGTAGCAGAGGGCGGCGAGGCCACAGGTGATCGCGGCGATCACGAACGCCAGTGACACCGACGGCCCAGCCACGTTGCCCGCGGTCCGTGCGGTGAGGGTGAAGATGCCCGCACCGACGACGACGGCGACACCGAAGACCGTCAGGTCCCAGGCGGTGAGGTCCTTCCGGAGTTTGCTGTCCGGTTCGTCCGTGTCGGCGATCGACTGCTCGACCGACTTCGTCCGGAAGATCCCGGATCGGCCGGCGTTCGCGCCCGGCCCCTCGTGCATCGTCATCGCTGCCTCCTCGACAGGGGTACCGGGTCGAGCCTATTGCGCCGACGGGCCGGTGCCGCGAATTTCCACGCCGCGTACCGCGTCGATTCGGCATCGCCGCGGCTGCCGGGTCGGCCCGCCGTCGCGGCAGGCTCAGCCGACGGTGGCACTGAACACCTGCGCCGACTCCCCCGCCGCGGCCGACCGCACCGTCACCGCCGGGTCCGATGCCGCGATCCAGGCCGACTCGCCGCGGGCCAGGTCGAGTCGCTCGCCGCCACAGTGCAGCGTGACGGATCCGGACGTGCACAGCAAGATCCGGGGGCCACCCTGCCGCAGTTCGACTCCCGGCGCGTCCGCGGTCAATTCGATTCGAGCAAGGGCGAACTCGGGCGCGGGAGTGTCGTACACCAGGACCGGGTCTGTCGGTGTCGCCGCGGACGCGGTGCGGATCGGGCCGGTCAGCGGCTCGAAGTCCAGCACCCGGAGCAGTTCCGGCACGTCGACGTGCTTCGGGGTGAGCCCTCCGCGCAGGACATTGTCGGAGTTGGCCATCACCTCGACCCCGAGCCCGTGCAGGTAGGCATGCAGGTTGCCCGCCGCCAGGTACAAGCCCTCGCCGGGCTCGAGGGTGATCCGGTTGAGCAGCATCGACGCAAGCACACCGGCGTCGCCGGGATAGGACTCGCCGAGGCCGAGCACCGTCTGCACCTCCCTGGTCCACCGCCGGTCCCCGCCCGGGTCGGACAGGTAGCGCACACAGCCCTCCAGGATCTGCGGCAGCAGGGACGCCAGCGCGGGTGCGGGCAGGGTGATCCAGGTGGTGAACAGCGCCCGCAGGCCCGACGAATCCGGTTGCCCCGCAAGCATGGCCACGTAGTTGTCGAGGGCGGGCACCCGCAACGCCCGGAGCAGGTCGACGGTGCGGTGTGGATCGCGGAACCCGGCAAGCGCCTCGAACCGGGTCAGGGCAACCACCAGCTCGGGCTTGTGGCTGTCGTCGCGGTAGTTCCGGATCGGCGCATCCAGGGGTATCCCCGCCGCCTCCTCGCGTCCGAACCCCTCCTTCGCCTGCTCGGCGCTCGGATGGGCCTGCAGGGACAGCGCTTCCTCCGCCGCGAGCAGCTTCAGCAGGAACGGCAGCCGGTCCCCGAACCCGGCCCTGGCGCGGGGGCCGAGTTGCCCGACGGGGTCGTCGGCGATCGTGTCCAGCAGCGACACCGTCGCGTCACCGACGGCAAGGCGGGATGGATTCGCGGGGTGGGCACCGAGCCACAGCTCGGCCTCGGGATGGTTGGACGGGACCTGACGGCCGCACAGTTCGGCGATCGCGGTCCGCGACCCCCAGGCGTAGGTGCGGAGCGCGCCCTGCAGCGGATGCACTTATCGCCCACCGATCAGCCGCAGGTACACCGCCGCCATCTCGAACCGGACGGCGAGCACCGCCAGCTGCTCCGCTTCGGTACGGTCCCCCTGATCGGGGCCCCCCGGGGTCCGCCCCGTCATCTCACGACCACCTGTTCCGAGTTCGTCGACGCCGTCCGCTGTCGACAGCAGCTCCGCGTCGGGCAGCGCCACGATGCGCCGCATGGTCACGTTCCGCGACTGCGCTGTCGCGAGGACGAACACCCGTGCCGGGGTGACCGGCAGCGGTCCGTCCAACTCTTCGTCGTGGAAGAGCGGATCGTATCCGGGCGGGGCGGCATGCGCCCCGGACAGCACGACGGCCGACGCCAGCGCGTCGGCGAGATCCGCGGCAGCCGCGGTCACCCCGGCCGTGCGCAACAGCATGTCCGCGGTGTGGCCGGCGAACGCGGCGGTAGCCGGGCCGTCACCGGCGACCAGCACCCGGTGGCCCTGCATGCGAACGGCGAGCGACTTCGCCGGGTTGTGGAATACCTCCGCCGAGGGATGATTGCGGGCGGCCTCGGCGTCGAGCCGGTCGGCGAGGCCAACCAGGTCCGGAATCCGAGCGCCGCGGCCCGCGTCGAGCGTCCCGAGCACCGCGAGCCCGGCGGCGAGGTACCGGAGGAACCCCTGCCGGTCCGGCACCGGGACCCGCGGCGCCAGCAGGGATCCCCGTGTCGCGGCCGCGCCGAGCGGACCCTCGTCGCGGGCCACCACGACCAGCTCGGCGCCGCGGCGCAGCGCGGAGTCCGCGGCGTCGACCAACCCCGGATCACCGGCATCGTCGCCGGCGACGACCACCACGTCCAGCGGACCGACCCACGGCGGCACCGCGGACGTCGACAGCACGGGCAGCCCGTATCGCGGGCCGATGGCGGCACCGAGGACCGACGCCGCCCGCGCCGCCCGTCCCCCCGACGTCACGATCACCACGCTGCGCGGACGCAGCTCACGGAGGCGGTCGACCATGCCCTCGGCGACGGCCTCGGCAACGGACCTGACCTGGGCTCCCCCCAGCGCCGCGGCGCGCATCGCGCCCTCGGTGTCGGCGGCAGCGACGCTCGCGGCGTCATCGAGATCGAGAAGAGGTGACGGAGCCGTCATGGCAACCTTCCTTTCTCGCAACCGCACGTCGGACGCGGCCCGTTGGATCGGACATGCGCCGACGTACACACCCCGGTTCGACCATTCTCGCACCGCCGGGGCCGCCGGGACGTCCCCGTGACCGCGCAGTCTCTGGACACGACGCCGCTCAGGCGCGCACCACCGCGAGCACCTCCGCGACGAGCGCGTCGACCTCGGCGCGGGTGCGGGCCTCGACATTGAGGCGGAGCAGCGGCTCGGTGTTCGAGGCACGCAGGTTGAACCAGGCACCGTCACCCAGGTCGACGGTCACCCCGTCGAGTCGGTCGACGGACACGGTGCGCGCGGCAAAGGCCTCGAGGACCGCTGCGGTGCGCTCGGCTGCATCGGCGACGGTGGAGTTGATCTCCCCGGACGCCTCGTACCGGTGGTAGACCGACATCAGCTCGGACAGCGGGCGGTCCTGCTCCCCCAGCGCCGCGAGCACGTGCAGGGCGGCGAGCAGTCCGGAGTCGGCGCCCCAGAACTCGCGGAAGTAGTAGTGCGCGGAATGCTCGCCGCCGAACACCGCACCGGTCTCCGCCATCTGCTGCTTGATGAAGGAGTGCCCGACCCGGGTACGCACCGGGACGCCACCGAGCTCGGCGACCAACTCCGGGACCACCCGCGAGGTGATCAGGTTGTGGATGACGGTCGCGCCCGGTTCCTTCGCCAGCTCCCGCTGCGCGACGAGGGCGGTCACCGCCGACGGGGACACCGGCTGCCCCTTCTCGTCGACGACGAAACAGCGGTCCGCGTCGCCGTCGAAGGCCAGGCCGATGTCGGCGCCGGTCGCGAGCACGTGCGCCTGCAGGTCGACGAGGTTCTTCGGGTCGAGCGGGTTCGCCTCGTGGTTCGGGAAGGTGCCGTCGAGTTCGAAGTACAGCGGCTCGATCGTCAGCGGCAGCGACCCGAGCACGGCGGGCACCGTGTGGCCGCCCATGCCGTTCCCGGCGTCCGCGGCGACCGTGAGGTGCCGGATCCGGGACAGGTCGACGAGACCGTTCAGGAAGGCCGCGTAGTCGCCGAGGACATCCTGCTCGGTGACGGCGCCCGCGGCACCGTCGTGCGCGGGCACCCCGGAGATCACCTCGGCGGCGATGGCCGCGAGCCCGGTGTCCTGACCGACGGGCTTGGCGCCTGCGCGGCACAGCTTGATCCCGTTGTACTGGGCCGGGTTGTGGCTGGCGGTGAACATCGCGCCGGGGCAGTCGAGCAGTCCGGACGCGAAATACAACTCGTCGGTGGACGCCAGGCCGATCAGCACCACGTCGAGTCCCTGCGCGGTCACGCCGTCCGCGAACACCGCGGCCAGCGTCGGTGACGAGGCACGCATGTCGTGCCCGACCACGATCCGGGTCGCCTGCTGGGTCGGGTCCTCCCGCATCAGCCGGGCGAACGCGCCTGCCACGTCCCGCACGAAGTCGCTGTCGAGTTGCTCCCCGACGACACCGCGGACGTCGTATGCCTTGATGAGGGCATGGACGGATTCGGCGGTTCGTGCCACTGCAAGTTCTCCTCGTTCAGCCACCGCGTGTCGCACGGTGTTCGGTCATCCGGTACGTGGTCGCGCGGATCGGTGCCGACGCCGTACCCCGCTCACCCTAGTGCCCCCGTTGCCGCTTCCGCCCCACCGTCATTGACGAGAGGTGACGGGAATCCGGTCGGCGTGCGGCGATCAGTTGCCCGGATCGGGCAATACCCGCAGGTGACCACGGCGGCCGGTCCGGGCCACCGTTGCGGCAGGGGCCGACCGATCCGCACTTGGCGTCTCGCCGCGTCCGGCCTCGCGCACCGCCTCGGCGAGCGCCGTCAGGTCATCCTCGTCGGGTGTGGAACTGGAGAATCCGCCCTCGTGGCGAACGAGCTCCCAACCCTTCGGCGCGGTGATCCGGGATGCGTGCGCCTCGCACAGGTCCCAGGAATGCGGTTCGTCGACCGTGGCGAGCGGGCCGACCACCGCGGTCGAATCGGAATAGACGTACGTCAGGGTCGCAACGGCGGGGTTCTTGCACCCGGGCCGGCAGCATCGACGCAGTCCTCTCACGAATGAGAGGGTAGCGCCCCGCCGCCACGGCGCCTACTCGGACACACCGGTGACGGCTCGACGCCGGTAACATTGACGGTCATGCACAGAGCCCGACCACTAACGTCCCGTTCCGCGGCTCGACGGGGTCGCGGCATCCGCGGCCCGGTTCTGCCGCCGAGCGTGCCCGCGTGGCAGAGTCGGGCGGAACACTTCGACACGCTGGTCCTCGAGGCGTTCGCGCCCATCGACGCACGGTGGCGGGACCGCATCACCAAACTCGACATCGCCGTCGACGAGGTGCCGAAAATCCGTGCGCTGGACCCGGATTCGGTGACCTGGCCGCCCGAGGTCGTCGCCGAGGGCCCCGTGCCGCTGTCCCGACTGGTGCCTGCGGGCGTCGACCGGCACGGCAACGCCACCCGGGCACGGCTGGTGCTGTTCCGTCGACCGTTGGAGCTGCGGGCGAAGCGGCCCGACGACCTGGTCGATCTACTGAACGAGGTGCTGGTGCGGCAGGTCGCGACGTACCTCGGCGTGGAACCCGAGGTGATCGATCCCGACCTGGCCGACGACCAGGACGATTGACGCTCCGCGGCGAACGCCGACCTCACCGCGGTCGGCGGTCACACGGGCGGGGACCTCTCGGACGGAATGACGATTGACGATGCGATGATCCGCCGAAAAGCATACGCGCCGAACCTCTTCGAGATTTCGGCGCGTTAGACGACGATGCCTCGCTTGAGGCGGCGGCGCTCCCTCTCCGAGAGTCCGCCCCAGATTCCGAAGCGTTCGTCGTTCGAGAGTGCGTACTCGAGGCACTCGTCGCGAACCTCGCAACCGAGGCAGATGCGCTTCGCCTCCCGGGTCGATCCACCCTTCTCCGGGAAGAACGCCTCGGGATCGGTTTGCGCGCACAGCGCGCGGTCCTGCCACTGATCCTCCATGTCGTCGAACATCTCGTCGACGCCGCCGGTGATCAGGCTCAATATCGGGCGGTCGGCAAGCCGCTCACCCTCGTTTTCGCGGACGTCCCCCATTACGTCTGCCATGGAATCGGTCTGCGGTTCGTCGCCAAGCGCGCTCAATCGAGTAATCGATCCTCCGTGCTGGTTGGCCATCCGTTCCGCCTCCTCACCTGTGATAGCCCAGAATTTTCTGGGCTGTTGAATTGTCCTCCCCGACAATGTCGTTCCGCCCCGCGCGCATACGCCCCGAGCTGCGAGAACGCATGTTCGAAATCGGATTAACCACAATCGTTCTCAAGTGGTTACCGCGAAATGACATACACGTGATTAGACACGGACCCTCCGGTCCGGTCAAGCCGAGGAAAGGTTTGCTAGCACCTCTGTTCCCAATTCGTGACACAACGCGCATTCCTGCCTGTCAAGAGCGTGTCGAACGATCTCCCGTCGCGCCATCGACCGGCATGCGCCGGACCCGCGCGGACCGGCGCGGGGTGTGCCCGCCTGCCCGCCGATTCGGACGCCTAGGCTTCTCTCTCGTGAAGGTCACAGTTTTGGTCGGCGGCGTCGGCGGCGCCCGCTTCCTCATGGGGGTGCGCGGCCTGCTCGCGCAGTCGGACACGGGCAGCGACGCCCACGAGATCACCGCGGTGGTCAACGTCGGCGACGACGTGTGGATGCACGGGCTTCGGATCTGCCCCGATCTCGACACCTGCATGTACACCCTCGGCGGCGGCATCGATCCCGAACGCGGATGGGGCCACGCCGGGGAGACCTGGAACGTGAAGGAGGAACTCGCCGCATACGGCGCGAAGCCGGACTGGTTCGGGCTCGGAGACCGGGACACCGCGACCCATCTGATTCGTTCCCAGATGCTGCGCACCGGATATCCGCTGTCCGCGGTCACCGAGGCACTGTGCAACCGCTGGCAGCCCGGGGTCCGTCTGCTTCCGGTAACCGACGACCGCAGCGAAACCCACGTCGTGATCACCGATCCCGCCGACAACGAGCAGCGCGCCATCCACTTCCAGGAATGGTGGGTCCGGCATCGCGCCCAGGTCCCGACCCACGGCTTCGCGCATGTCGGCGCGGAGACCGCGACGCCGGCCCCCGGCGTGCTGGAGGCCATCGAGGACGCCGACGTGGTCCTGCTTGCGCCATCCAATCCGGTGGTCAGCATCGGCGCGATCCTCGCGGTGCCCGGCATGCGGGGTGCCCTGCGGACCGGACGCGCGAAGGTGATTGGGCTGTCCCCGGTTGTCGACGGAAAGCCGTTGCGCGGCATGGCCGACGAATGCCTCGAGGTGATCGGGGTCGAGACGTCGGCGGAGGCCGTCGGCAGGCACTACGGTGCGCGCTCAGCGACCGGGATCCTGGACGGCTGGCTGATCCACGACACCGATACCGCCGACGTACCCGGGGTGGAGGTCCGCGCCGTGCCGCTGCTGATGACCGACCCGGACGCCACCGCCGCGATGGCCCGCGCCGCGCTGCACCTGGCCGGGATCGACCTGTGAGCGCAGGCTTCTCCACCGGTCCCGGCGCCGGGACCGGTGTGGACGATCACGGCGCGGTCGGCGGGATCGAGATCCTGCCGATCCCCGGCCTGCCGGAGTTCCGGCCCGGGGACGATCTCGCAGCCGCCATCGCGGCGGCGGCGCCGTGGCTGACGGACGGCGACGTTCTCGTCGTCACCAGCAAGATCGTCTCGAAGGTGGAGGGTCGCATCGTCGCCTCCCCCACCGATCCCGAGGAACGGGATGCCCTGCGCCGACGGCTGGTCGACCAGGAGGCGGTGCGGGTGCTCGCCAGGAAGGGCCGCACCCTGATCACCGAGAACAAGCTGGGCATCGTGCAGGCGGCGTCGGGGATCGACGGCTCGAACGTGCACCCGACCGAACTGGCGCTGCTGCCGGAGGATCCGGATGCGAGCGCCCGCGCACTGCGGGAGCGGATCGCGGACCTGCTGGGGGTGCAGGTCGCGGTCGTGATCACCGACACGATGGGCCGCGCCTGGCGGAACGGGCAGACCGATGCCGCGATCGGGTCGGCCGGGGTCCCGGTCCTGCACGGCTACGCGGGATCCGTCGACGCCCAGGGCAACGAGTTGATGGTCACCTCGGTGGCCGTCGCCGACGAGCTCGCCGCGGCGGGCGATCTGGTGAAGGGTAAGACCGGCAGCATGCCGGTCGCCATCGTGCGCGGCATTGCCCTGCCCGACGACGGGTCGCGGGCAGTGGATCTGATCCGGCGCGGCGAGGAGGACCTGTTCTGGCTCGGCGCCGACGAGGCGATCGACCGGGGCCGCGGGGAGGCGCTGCTGCTGCGGCGGTCGATCCGCGCCTTCGGACCGGAACCCGTTGCCCCCCACTTGATCCGGGACTCGATTTCCGAGGCCCTGACGGCGCCTGCGCCGCACCACACCCGTCCGGTGCGGTTCGTCTGGATCCGCACCCCGGAGGTACGCACGCGCCTGCTGACGGCGATGCGCGAGAAGTGGCGGGCAGACCTCACCGCCGACGGGTGGAGCGAGCAGTCGATTGCCCGGCGACTCGACCGCGGCACCATCCTGTTCGACGCCCCGGAACTGGTGATCCCGTTCTGCGTTCCGGACGGCGCGCACAGCTACCCGGACCCGGCGCGCACCGCGGCCGAGCAGACGATGTTCACGGTCGCCGCCGGTGCCGCGGTGCAGGGACTGCTGGTCGCGTTGGCCACCCGGGGGGTCGGGAGTTGCTGGATCGGGTCCACGATCTTCGCGCCCGGCGTGGTGCGAGCCGAACTCGGGTTGGCGCCGGACTGGGCCCCGCTCGGCTCGGTTGCTATCGGGCACCCTGCCGAACCGCTGTCCCCGCGCGAGCCGGTCGTCCCCGGCGACCTGCTGGTCGAACTGTGAGCGCGGCGTCGCTACACCGCTCCGCGCGGGACGCCCTGACCGGATGGCAGACCCCGAGCGCGGCCGACGAGTCGCTGCGGCACACGATGCTCGCGTTCCTCGACGCAGCGCCGCTGGGCTGCCTGCGCGAGCACGAACCGGGGCACATCACCGCGTCGTCGCTGGTGCTGACCGAGGACGGCGCGCGGGTGCTACTAACCCTGCATCCCAAGGTGGGCAGGTGGATTCAGCTCGGTGGCCACTGCGAGCCGGGGGACGAGACGGTGGTCGACGCGGCACTGCGCGAGGCGACCGAGGAGTCCGGGATCGACGGCCTGCGCATCGACCCGGCGCTGCTGTCCGCGCACACCCACCCGATCACCTGCTCGCTCGGGAAGCCGACCCGTCATCTGGACCTGCGATTCCTGGTGTGGGCACCGGTGGACGCGCGGCCGGTGCGCAGTGACGAGTCGGACGACCTGCGCTGGTGGCCGGTCGACGCCCTCCCTCCCGACGCCGAGCGGGAGACCGTCGACCACCTCGTCGCGCTGGCCCGCCTGCGCGGCTGAGCGGTTCAGGCGCCGAGCCGCGACTCGAGTCCGCTGCGGACGTCCGGCCAGTCGTCGACGGTGACGGCGAACATGACCGAGTCCCGGATCGTGCCGTCCTCCCGACGGAAGTGGCGGCGCAGCGTGCCCTCATAGGTGGCGCCCAGGCGCGCGATCGCCTGCTGCGAGCGGTGATTGCGGGTGTCGGTCTTGAGCTGGGCCCGTCCCGCCCCCAACGTGTCGAAGGCGTACCCGAGCAGCAGCAGCTTCGTCTCGGGGTTGACCGCGCCCGCCCAGACCGCGGGTGTGTACAGGGTGAACCCGATCTCGACTCGGGCGTCGTGTGCACTCACATCGAGGTAGGAGGTGACGCCGACCGCCGCGCCGGCGGGAAGGTCACCGAGCGGCCCGCGGGCACGGACCGTCCACGGCTGCCAGTCCGGCAGCGCGCAGCGAGCGGCCAGGATCTCCGCGAAGTGCGCGGGATCGCGCGGTCGGCCGGGGACGTGCGCCCACACGGCGTCGTGGTCGAGCGCGCGGAACAGTTCGGCCGCGTCCGCCGTCGGATCCGTCGGCGTCAGTTCGACGACGCGCCCGGTCAGCGTCGTTCCGGCGGGGATCGGCCAGGTCATCTGCGGCCACGGCGTGTCGCCCGGACGCGGATCCCGGATCGGGTCGAAGCGGTCCTGCTGTGGGTTCTGCTGCACTCGTCGACCCTAGACCGGCCCGCGACGGCCGGCCGCACCCCGCCAACAACACCCCTGTACACACACCCGATCCCGCACCAACACCCCCACTACACGCCGAACACCCCCGCGCACACCACACCACCCCTGTGCACACGGGCATTCACCGCACACGTGCACGGCGATGCGGGCATCTGTGTGCACACGGGCGTTCACCGCCCGCGCGCGCGGCGGCGGGGCGTCAGTCGGTGACGGCGATCGGCGCGAGGACGGGCCTGCGGGCGGTGACGTGGTCGCCCGACGACCTCCCGGTCAGCCTGCGCCCGATCCACGGCATCAGGAACTCGCGCCGCCAGGTCGAGTCGATCTTCTTCTGTTCCGCCCTGGACCGGACCGGCGCCGGGCCGAGGTCGGGCGGCGTCAGCTCGTGCGGCACCCCGAGCGCATCGAGCACCTCGACGGCCATCCGCTGATGCCCGGCGGTGGACATGTGCAGCCGGTCCCAGTCCCACATCCGGTCGTCGTCATAGCCGTCGAACCGCCAGAAGTCGATCAGCGTCGCGCCGTGCCGGTCGGCGACCCCACGGACCAGTTCGTTGTAGATCGCGGTGCGCCCGCGGAACATCCGGAACACCGCGTCCCAGCCCGCGTCGTAGGCGGTCCAGATCGCCACGGTCGCGCCCGCCGCGGTGAGCTTGCCGACGGCGTCGTCGTAGCGGGCGACGAGCGCGTCGATGTCGACGGACGGGCGCATCATGTCGTTGCCGCCCGCGTACACCGTCACCAGGTCCGGTGACATCGCGAGGGCGGCGTCCAGCTGATCGTCGAGCACCTGGCCGAGCAGCTTGCCCCGGATCGCCAAGTTCGCGTACCCGAAGTCGTCGGTGCGGGCGGCGAGCTGCTCGGCGACCCGGTCCGCCCAGCCCCGCAGCGCGTTGGGGCGTGCGGGAGCCGGGTCACCGAGCCCCTCGGTGAAGGAGTCACCGAGGGCGACGTATCGATGGAAGACGGGTGCGGACGCAGTCACGCGATGCCATCCTGCCAGCGTGTGGGCGGTCACACGCGACCGGGTTGCATCCCGCAACACTCGTCGTCAGACGTCGGTGGAGAACCGCACCCCGCCGTCGGGCAGGGTCACCCCCGGCCACACCCGCGCCCCGCGCAGCAGCTCGCAGCGGGCGCCGACGTCGGCGCCGTCACCGATCACCGCGTCCCGCACCAGCGCCCGCGGCCCGATCCGGGCACCGAATCCGATGATGGACCGCTCGACGGTCGCACCGGCCTCGACGACCGCACCCTCGAACAGCACCGCACCGTCCAACCGGGCCCCGGCACCGACCTCGGCGCCGCGACCGACCACGGTGCCGCCGATCAGCACCGCGCCGGGCGCGACACCGGCACCGGGGTGCACGAGCGATTCGCCGCGCTGTCCGTCCAGCGCGGGCGAGGGGGCGATGCCCCGCACCAGATCGGCGGACCCGCGGACGAAGTCCTCGGGGGTGCCCATGTCCCGCCAGTACGAGTTGTCGACGAATCCGAACACCCGGCGACCGTCGGCGAGCAGGTTCGGGAACACCTCACGCTCGACCGAGACCGGCCGGCCCGACGGGATCTTCTCGATGATCTCGCGCTTGAAGACGTAGCAGCCGGCGTTGATCTGGTCGGTCGGCGGGTCCTGCGTCTTCTCCAGGAAGTGCGTCACGCGGTCGTCGGCGTCGGTGGTGACGCAGCCGAACGCGCGCGGATCGGACACCCGCACCAGGTGCAGGGTGACATCGGCCTCGTTGGTGCGGTGCGCATCGAGCACGTCCCGCAGGTCCATCCCGCCCAGCACGTCGCCGTTGAAGACGACGACGTTGTCGGCACGCAGCCTCGGCAGCACGTTGCGGATGCCGCCGCCGGTGCCGAGCGGCTCGGTCTCGGTGACGTATTCGATCTCGAGTCCAAGATCGGACCCGTCCCCGAAGTGCTCCTCGAAGACCTCCGCCTTGAACGAGGTGCCGAGCACCACGTGGGTGATGCCCGCCGCCTTGATCCTGGCCAGCAGGTGGGTCAGGAACGGCAGCCCCGCCGTCGGCAGCATCGGCTTCGGCGCCGACAGGGTCAGCGGCCGCAGCCGGGTCCCCTTCCCCCCGACCAGCACCACCGCGTCCACGGACCCGGCGTCCGGCGTCACAGCGGCATCACCCGTCACCGCACCGTCGTTCGTCATCTGTCAGTTCCCCTCGTCCTTCGCCCTGCTCCGTACGGCCGCCGAGACGGCCACTCTCGATCGCACCGCAAGGCCCCCCTTGAGCGCCCACCGCAGCGGCGCCTGCCACCAGTGCGGGTGGCGATCGGCCTGGAATCGGTACGCACTCGCATGATGTGCGGGCAGCATCAGCTCCGGATGACGTCCGGCCGCGTGCCCCTTCGCGTGGGTCACCGCCGCCGACGGCACGAACACGTTGTGCCATCCCGCCCGGCCGAGGCGGTCACCGAGATCCACGTCCTCCATGTACATGAAGTAGCGGGAGTCGAAACCGTTGATCGAGTCGAACGCGGCCCGCCGCACCAACAGGCACGACCCCGACAGCCAGCCGACCGACCGCTCCGAGATCTCCTCGTCCTCCTGCCGGTAGCGGGTGGTCCACGGATTCGACGGCCACACCGTGCCGAGCACCGCGTGCCCCGCCCCGGACACCAGGCCAGGCACGTGCCGGGCCGACGGGTAGACGCTGCCGTCCGGTTCCCGCACCAGCGGCCCCAACGCGCCGGCCCGCGGCCACCGGGCCGCGGCCTTGAGCAGTTCGTCGATCGACCCCGCGTCCCACCGAATGTCCGGGTTGGCGATCACCACAAACTCGGCCGCCGGATCGAGCTCGGCGACGGCCCGGTTGATCGCACCGCCGTAGCCGATGTTTCCGCCGGTCCGCAGGAGTCGGACGTGCTCGCGCGTCTCGGCGGCTGCCTCGGGCGCACCGTCGGTCGACCCGTTGTCGGCGAGGATGACCTGCGTCGACAGTTCGGTCGCGTCCTCGAGGGTGTCCAGGAACTCCTGGAGATGAATGCCTGGCGAATAGGTCACCGTCACCACGGCCAGCTGCGAACTCACGCCAGCCACCCTAGTCGGGGAGTTCGGTCAGGGCGGACGCCAGGGCATCACCCCACGGCCGGAGCGGGGTCAGACCCGCCCCGACCCACGCGGCGGGGGCAAGGACCGAGTACCCGGGCCGCGCGGCAGGCCGCGGAAACGCGGCGCTGGTGCACGGGCGGACCCGCGCCGGATCGGCCCCGACGGCGGCGAACACGGCCCGCGCCAACTCGAACCAGCTCGCCCGCCCGGCGTTCGTCGCATGCAGCACCCGCCCGGTGACATCGGGGCGGGCCGCGAGCTCAAGCAGCGCGTCCGCCAGGTCCGCGGCGTAGGTCGGCGACCCGACCTGGTCGTCGACCACGTCGACGGTGTCGCGCTCACGCTGCAGCCGAAGCATCGTGGCCACGAAGTCGGTCCCGGTCCCGGTGTACACCCACGCGGTCCGCACCACCGCCGCGGTCGGGTCCGCGGCCAGCACCGCCCGCTCCCCCGCGAGTTTGGTGCGCCCGTACACGGTGCGCGGGCCGGTCGGGTCGTCCACCTGGTACGGCTCCGACGCGTCCCCGGGGAACACGTAGTCGGTCGACAGGTGGATCAGTCGGGCGCCGACGCGGGCGGTGGCCTCGGCGAGGATCCGCGGGCCGGTCACGTTGGCGTCCGCGGCCGCCGCCTCGTCGGCCTCCGCGGCGTCGACGGCGGTGTAGGCCGCGCAGTTCAGGACGACGGTTCCGGGTCGGACCGCGTCCCGCACCGCGTCCGCATCGGTGATGTCCAGCTCGCGCGAGGTCACCCCGACGACGTCGAGACCGTCCCCGGCGCCCGCGGACCACCGGCGCAGCACCTGCCTGCCCAGTTGCCCGCCTGCACCGGTCACAAGGATCTTCGTCACAGCACAAAGTCTGGCACGCCGGTTTCGGGTCACCGGGTCTCCGGGTGTTCGCCGTTAGCCTGGACGACGGATTGACGGAGAACGGTGAGGGGCAGTGTTGCCGGACAACAGGGCGGCGGGCGAGCGGCGGGCACGCCGGTCGGCCGCGAGCGGACCGCGAGCGAGGAGCGTCGGGGGTGGGCGCGGCGACCAGCGGCGGCCCGACCCCGGCCCGGCCCGGGCCCGGCCGGTGCAGGTCGGGGTCGCCATCGTCGCTGCCCTGGTCCTGGTCGTGACGGGCTTTGCGTGGCGCAGCGTCGACGCGCTGGAGTCGAGCCTCGCGACCGCCCGACTCGGTCTCGGCGGCACCAAGGACGGCGCGCTGGACCTGCTGCTGGTCGGCACGGACAGCCGGACCGACGCGCACGGCAACCCGCTCAGCACCCAGGAACTTGAGGCGCTGCGCGCCGGTGACGCCGAGGCCGACAACACCGACACGATCGTGCTCGTGCGGATCCCCAACAACGGCGAGTCCGCGACCGCGATCTCCATTCCGCGTGATTCGTACGTCAAGGTTCCCGGCGTCGGGATGTCGAAGATCAACGCGGCATTCGGTGCGACGAAGGCCACCGAGAAGCAACAGCTCATCGACGAGGGCACCGACGACGCAACCGCGGAGAAGGAGTCCACCCAGGTAGGCCGGGAGGCGCTGATCACCGCCGTCGCCGACCTGACCGGGGTCACCGTCGATCACTACGCCGAGATCGGGCTGCTCGGGTTCGTCCTGCTCACCGACGCGGTCGGCGGCGTCGACGTGTGCCTGAACCAGGCGGTCGACGAACCCCTGTCCGGCGCGAACTTCCCGGCAGGCGAGCAGACCCTGTCCGGCGCGCAGGCGTTGTCGTTCGTGCGCCAACGGCACGGCCTGCAGCGCGGCGACCTGGACCGGATCGTGCGACAGCAGGTGTTCATGGCCTCCCTGGTGCACGAGGTGATCAGCGCGAAAACCCTGAGCAACCCCGGCAAACTGTCGCAGTTGACGTCCGCCGTCCAGCGGTCCGTTGTGCTCGACGAGGACTGGGACGTCATCGGTTTCGCGAAGGAACTGCAGAGCCTGGCCGGTGGTCAGGTGAGGTTCGAGACGATCCCGGTGGTGGACATCAACGCGATGACAGACTACGGCGAGTCGATCGTGCAGGTGGAGCCGAAGGCCGTCCGCCGCTACGTCGCCGAGCTCGCGGGCGAGGCCGACACCGAGGCATCCGCCGGAGAGTCCGATCCGGTGCCGACCGTGGATCCCGCCACCGTCACCGTCGACGTGGTCAACGACAGCGCCATCGGGGGTCTCGCGGGCCGGGTCTCGGACGCGGTGTCCGCGAAGGGGTATCGGGTCGGTGTCGTGGGGAACAACACCGGCGAGTCGGTGTCGGCGAGCGAGCTGCTGGCCGCCGACCCGGACTCCGACGCAGCCACGTCGGCGGCCGCCGCACTGGGCGGACTGCCGGTGGTGCAGGATTCCTCCTTGGCGCGGAACACGGTTCGGGTGGTCCTCGCCGCGGACTACGACGGACCTGGGTCCGAATCCACGAGGGATTCGGCCGAGCCGACATCCGACATCCTCGACCTGGGGACCAGCCCGACACCGGTCCCGCCCGGGCCGCCGATCGATGCGGGACGCTCCGGACCGCAGTGCGTGAACTGACCGGGGCGGGCCGACCGACCACGTCAACAGCAGGAGCCTGCGCGACCCGCGCAGGCGAACCGAGGGAGTACCGCGACACCATGGCAGCAGCACCCACTCTCACCGCGGCACTGCTCGACCCGATCCTGCAGCGCGACCCGGCGGGACCCCGCGTCACCTGGTACGACGACCTGTCGGGCGCCCGGATCGAGCTGTCCGCGCTGACCCTCGCGAACTGGGCGGCCAAGACCGCCAACCTGATTCGCGACGAGTTCGGCCTGGTCCCGGGGTCCCGCGTCTGCGTCCTGCTACCCGCGCACTGGCAGACCGCTGCGGTGCTGCTCGGCTGCTGGTGGGCGGGCACGGAGGTGGTGCTTGAGCCGGACCCGGATGCGGAGTTGGCACTGATCACGGCGGACCGGCTGGACGAGGCGTCCGATGCCGCCGAGGTCGCGGTCCTCTCCCTCGACGCGTTCGGCCGTCCCGCCGACAACCTCCCGGTCGGGGTCACCGACTATGCGACGTCGGTGCGGGTGCACGGCGACCAGTTCCGCCCCGACCCCGCATCCGCCGACGCCCCGGCGCTGGACGGACGGACGATCAGCGAGGTGCTCGACGCCGCCACCGGGTCCGCGGCAGCACAGGGGTTCACCGGCGAGGATCGGGTCCTGTCGACGTCGGACTGGACCACCGCGGGCGAACTCGTCGACGGGCTGCTTGCGGTGCTGGCCGCTGGCGCGTCGCTGGTTCAGGTGAGCAGCCCGGACGCCGGTCGGATGGATCGACGCGTCGAGTCGGAGAAGGTCACCGCGCGGCGTCCGTGACGGGCCGCGTCGTGTGCAGCGATCGCCACAGGAGGGCAACATGAGCACCCAACCGAACACCGGAAACCTCACCGAGATCACCGGGCTGCGGCAGAGCAATCCGCAGGACGGGTCCTCACCGCGCATCGAGCGGCTCGGCGCGCAGGCGGGAGTCACCGTGGTGCGGCTGAGCTTTCGCGCCGGACAGACCATGGAGGACCATCAGGCACGATTCCCGATCCTCGTGCAGGGCCAGACCGGGTCCGTCACCTTCGCCACCGCGGACCGCACCGTCACCCTGGTTGCCGGCACCGCCGTGCACGTCGACGCCGGGATCGTGCACCGGCTCGAGGCGGGCGAGGACTCCGTCGTCACGCTGCTCGTGCTGCGCTGACGACGTCCCGGTCCCCGCCCGCCTCGCGGTCACCTCACCCGGCCAGCGCCGCCACCGGGACGGCGCGAGCGGCGGTCCGGGCGGGCAGGACCGCGGCGAGCACCCCGGCGATTCCGCCGACCAGCACGATCAGCATCAGCTGCAGCCAGGGGATCGCTCCGAATGTCAGTCCGTCCCAACCGAATACCGACGCAGTCCCCGCCGCACCGAGGATCGACCCAAGCAACACCCCGAGCACCGACGCGACGACCGCGACCAGCACCGCCTCGCAGATCAGCACGGACCGCAGGCCGGACCGGGTGACGCCGAGCGCCCGCAGCAGGCCCGACTCGCGGCGACGCTCAATCACCGACAGCGCCATCGTGTTGCCGACCCCGATCAGCGCGATCAGCACCGCCACCGACAGCAGCCCGACCACCACCAATAGCAGGACATCGAGGATCGAGTCGATCGCCGCGCGCATCGACACCGCGCCGCTCACCTCGGCCATTGGTGCGAATTCCTCTGCCACGTCGGCAATCTCGTTCTGTGCCGCGGCCAGCTCGCCGTCGGAGAGACCGTCGAGCAGCCGGATCCACAGGGACTGCGGAACCGCGGCGAGGGCGAGTGCGTCGGCCGGGCCGACCAACGCGGGCTGTCCCTCCCGGCCCGCGACCACGGTCAGGGAGCGGCGGGTACCGGCGTGCTCCACGTCCAGCCTGCCGCCGGGCACGACACCCACCGCGTCCGCCTGCTCGGGCGACAGCGAGATCTCCCCGTCCGCGGGCAACACCAGCGGGATCCGCAGCGTCGCCGCGCCGTCGACCCGGTCGACACCGAGGACGGTGAGCCGGGTGCCCTCCCCGGCGACCACCTCGGTCCCGAGCAGCGGCGCGGTGGCCGTCACCGTGTCGATGCCGCGCACCCCCGCGTCGAGGCCCGGCGGCAGGCCGCCATCGGCGTCGATCGTCACATCGACGGGGAACTGCTCGTTCAACTCTCGCGGCGCCGCCGCCCCGACCGTCGCGATGCCGACGACCATCGTCGCGGTGACCGTCACGCCGACCAGCAGCGCCGTCGCGGTCGCCGTCGTGCGGCGCGGATTGCGCAGCGCGTTACCGACGGCCACCTCCCCCAGCGGCCCGATCAGCCGTGCGGGCACCCGACCCACCGCCGCCACCAGCGGCGGCACGATGCTGCGGCCGAGGAGCACGACGCCGAGCGCGGTCACGATCCCGCCCGCGCAGGCGAGCAGCACCTGCTCGGCGGACGCCCCGAACCAAAGCACGCAGACCCCGCCGACGAGCCCGGTCAGTCCGGCGACGCGGCGGGCCCGCGAGGCGGCGGCGGGTTCGACGACGGCCTCGGCGGGCGCAAGCGCGGCCAGCGGCGACACCCGGGTCGCGGCCCGCGCCGGCGCAACCGCGGCCAGGTAGGTGACGACCATTCCGACCGCGAGGCCGGCGAGGACCGCGGTCGGGGTGACCGCGAGGGTGTCCAGCGGCACCGGGGCGTCGACCGCCTCCGCCGCCAGGGTCACCGCCGACGCCAACCCGATTCCGACGAGGACCCCGGCGATCGATGCGGCGGCGCCGACGAGGAGGGCCTCGATCCGGGCGCCCCGGCGGATCTGGCGTGCGGTGGCCCCGACGCACCGCAGCAGCGCCAGTTCCCTGGTCCGCGCGGCGAGCAGCACCGCGAACGTGTTCGCGATGACCAGCCCGGCCACCACCACCGCGACCGCGGCGAACGCGAGCAGCACGTTGCGGATGGTGTCGGTGTCGCCGAGGTAGCTCGCCGAGACGCGCTCGGCTTGCTCGGCGCCGGTCCGCACCCCCAGGTCCGGACCGAGCGCCGCGGTGACGGCCTGCCGCAGCAGCTCCGGATCACCGTCCCCGGCGACCCGCAGCTCGTGATCGGCGGCGGCGCCCGCCCACGCCCGCAGCTGCGGCCCGGTGGTGTAGACGGAGACGCCGCCGAGTCGCTGGGCGCTGCCGGACAGGTCGATCGAACCGACGACCGTCGCGGTGCCGGTGCTCGCCTCCGTCGACTCGTCGTCGCGGGCGCCCCGCACGGTGACCGCGACCGTGTCCCCGACGACGAGTCCGGCGTCGGATCCAACCGCGATCTCGCCGGGCGCGGCCGGGAACCTGCCCTCCGCCAGTCGTTGCCATCGGAGCTCCGCCTGCTCGGCCAGCGTGGCGAGGGTGCCGAACAGCCTGCCCCGGCCCGCGGCCGCCACCTTCACCGGCGCCGCGGCGTCGACACTCACCGCCGTAACCCCGGGAAGGCCGGCAACGGTCGCCGCAACCGTCCGCGCCTGCGTGTCGTCGGCGAGGCCGTCGACCACCACCGCCGACGACCAGTACTGACCGGCAAGCGAATTCGTCACGCTCGCCGAGGTGGTTGCGCCCAACACCAGGGTCGCGACCACGAAGGCCACCGCAATCAGGATCGCGGCGCCGGACGCCAGGTAGCGGCCCGCGTGTGCCCGTGCCTGCGCGAGCGTCAGCCTCAGCACGCGCGCGCCACCAGATCGCGCATCGTCTCAAGCACCGAATCCGGTGTCGGACTGATGATTTCCCCGGCGACGCGGCCGTCGGCGAGCAGCACGACGCGGTCGGCGTAGGACGCGGCGACCGGGTCGTGGGTCACCATCACCACCGTCTGGCCGACCTCCCGCACGCTGGCCCGCAGCAGGTCCAGCACCTCCGCGCCCGCGTGGGAGTCCAGGTTCCCGGTGGGTTCGTCGGCGAACACCACGTCGGGACGCGGCAGCAGCGCCCGGGCCACCGCGACCCGCTGCTGCTGCCCGCCGGACAGCTCATGCGGCTTGTGGCCCAACCGGTCCGCGAGGCCGAGCCGGGCCACCATCTGATGCATCCACATCCGGTCCGCCTCGACGCCCGCGAGCCGCAGCGGTAGCAGCATGTTCTCCTCCGCGGTGAGCACCGGCAGCAGGTTGAACGCCTGGAACACGAACCCGATCCGGTCGCGGCGCAGCTCGGTCAGGCCACGGTCGTCGAGCCCGGTCAGGTCGGTGTCGCCGAGGTACACGCGACCCCCGGACGGCGTGTCCAGGCCGGCCAGGCAGTGCATCAGCGTCGACTTGCCGGAACCCGACGGCCCCATGATCGCCGTGAAGGCGCCGCGGCGGAAGTCGACGTCCACGGCGTCGAGCGCGCGGACCGCCGCGTCACCGTCCCCGTACCGCTTGCTCAACGCGACCGCACGGGCCGCCGAAATGTTCGGTCTCGTCATGGCTTCGACGGTAGGGATCACGCCGGGGTCGCACATCGGAGCGGCGAGCGATCTGCGCGGGCTGTCGGGTCATCCTGAGGGATGACGGTCGGTCATCCCCCGGGATGCTCCCCGCCGAGCAGATCCTCCGGTCGCACCAGGCCGCACCGATAGGCGAATACCACCGCCTGCACCCGGTCACGCGACCCGGTCTTCGAAAGGACCCGTCCAACATGAGTTTTCACGGTCGCCTCGGAGACGATGAGCTTGCCTGCGATCTCGGTGTTGGACAGCCCATGCGCCATCGCCTCGAGCACCTCGACCTCGCGGGGCGTCAGATCCGGCAGCGCGGGCCGGGCCACCGCCCCCTCCAGCATCGGGCCGACGTGCCGGAGAAGGCGCCGGGTGGACCTGGCCGCGATCACGGCGTCCCCGCGGTGCACCGTCCGCACGGCCGACAGCAACTCCTCCGGCTGCGCATCCTTGAGGAGGAATCCGCTGGCCCCCGCCGAGATCGCCCCGACCACGTACTCGTCGTTGTCGAACGTGGTCAGCACCACCACCCGCGGGGCCGAGTCGAGCGCGGTGAGCGTCCGGGTGGCCTCGATGCCGTCCAGGTTCGGCATCTGCACGTCCATCAGCACCACATCGACCGGCACCCTGGCCAGTTCCCGCAGCGCCTGCGCGCCGTCGGACGCCTCCACCAGCACGGTCATGTCGTCCTGGGAGTCGATCACCATCCGGAACCCGGCCCGAACGAGTTGCTGGTCGTCGACCAGGGCCACCCGAATCGGGCGTCCGTCGTCCGTCATCGTCACGCTCACATCCTTCGCTCGTAGGGCAGTTCGGCCCGGACCCGATAGCCGCCACCGACGACCGGGCCGGCGTGCAGCGTTCCGCCGTGCAGTTCGGCCCGTTCCCGCATTCCCAGCACGCCCTGCCCGCCCCCGGTGGCAGGCACCAGCGCGCCAGCGGCGCCGCGTCCGTCGTCGACGATCGAGAGCAGCAGGCCGCGCTCCGTCCACCGCTCGGTCACCACGACCCGCGCCGCAGGCCCGGCATGCTTGAGCACGTTGGTCAGCGATTCCTGCACGATCCGGTAGGCGGTCAGCCCGGCACCGGGCGACAGGTCCCGTGCCTCGCCCTCGGCATGCAGGTCCACCAGCAGGCCACCGGCCCGTAGGTCCTCGACGAGCTGCTCGATGTCGGAAACCTGTGGGGTGGAACGCGTCTCCCGGGGCGTGTCCTCCCGCAGCACCGAGAGCAGGGCACGCATGTCGGCGAGCGCCTGCCGTCCCGTCTCCGCAATGGTCTCCAGCGCGGCGATCGCCGCCTGCGGGTCCGCCTTGGCACCGTAGCGTCCGCCGTCGGCCTGCGCGATCACCACGGTGAGCGAATGCGCGACGATGTCATGCATTTCGCGGGCGATCCGGGTGCGCTCCCCCAGCGCGGCCAGCTCCGCCTCCTGCGCTCGCTCGAGCTCGAGCAGCCGGGCCCGTTCGGCGAGTCCCTCAAACTCCTGGTTACGCACCCTGCGGAGATCGCCGAACGCCCACACCGCGACGATATAGACGATCAGGAACGCGATGAGGAACGCGTGCGCCTGCCAGGTGGACTGCTCGCCGCCGAAATACCGGACACCCGCCACGGTCACCCCGACGATGGCCGCCGCCAGACCCCATCCGCTCGCCCACCTCGGCCCGTATGCCGCGAGTGCGTACAGCGCGATCGGCACGCAGATCCCGGGCATCAGCAGATTGGTCTGGTCAGTCGTGACGATCAGATACGCCACCGAGGACAGCGCAACCACCGCCGCGGCAGCGACCGGCCGGATGCGACGCCAGGCAAGCGGCACGGTCAGTCCCAGCGCGATCACCACGTCAACCCACCCGACGCCAACCGACGCCGCAACACCGAGGAGCACGAGAGGGGCCGCGATGGCGCGGTCGATGCCTGCGACGTGCTCGGCGCTCCAGCGGTACCACCGCTCGCTCAGCGGAAATCGGGGCATGCGCACCAGCGTAGCCACCTCCCCCGAAAACACCTGTTCCCCAATGTCACATCGGATCACTTCACGACAGCCGATGTGACATTGGGGAACGCGGGCCGGTGCCGCCCGTCAGCTCACTTGAGCAGTGCGCGCGACATCACGACGCGCTGAATCTGGTTGGTGCCCTCGTAGATCTGGGTGATCTTGGCGTCGCGCATCATCCGCTCGACCGGGAAGTCGGTGGTGTAGCCCGCGCCGCCGAACAGCTGCACCGCGTTGGTGGTGACCTCCATCGCGACGTCGGAGGCAAAGCACTTGGCGGCCGCGGAGATGAAGCCGAGGTTCTTCTCGCCGCGCTCCGCCTTGGCGGCCGAGGTGTAGACCATCAGCCGGGCGGCCTCGATCTTCATCGCCATGTCGGCGAGCATGAACTGGGTGTTCTGGAACGACGCGATCGAGGTGCCGAACTGCTTGCGGTCCTTGGTGTAGGCGATGGCCGCGTCGAGCGCACCCTGCGCGAGGCCGACGGCCTGGGCGCCGATGGTCGGCCGGGTGTGGTCGAGGGTCTGCAGCGCGGTCTTGAAGCCGGTGCCGGGCTCGCCGATGATCCGGTCGCCGGGGATCCGGCAGTTCTCGAACGCGAGCTCCGCGGTCGGGCTGCCCTTGATGCCGAGCTTGTGCTCGAGGCCGGTGACCGAGAAGCCGGGGTCATCCTTGTGCACGACGAACGACGAGATGCCGTTGGCACCCTTGTCGGGGTCCGTCACGGCCATCACCGTGTACCAGGTCGACTTGCCGCCGTTGGTGATCCAGCACTTCGAGCCGTTGATGATCCAGTCGTCGCCGTCCGCCTTGGCTCGGGTCCGCATGGCGGCGGCGTCGGAGCCTGCCTCGCGCTCGGACAGCGCGTAGGACGCCATCGCCTCACCGGAGGCCAGCGTCGGCAGCACCTGCGCCTTGATCTCCTCGGAACCGTTGAGGATCATGCCCATCGTGCCGAGCTTGTTGACCGCGGGGATCAGCGAGGACGAGCCGCAGACGCGGGCCACCTCCTCGATGACGATGCAGGTCGCCACGGAGTCCGCGCCCTGGCCGCCGAACTCCTCGGGAACGTGCACGGCGTTGAAGCCGGAGTTCACCAGCGCCTTGAGCGCCTCCTCGGGGAACCGGGACTTCTCGTCGACGTCCTTCGCGTACGGAGCGATCTCCTTCTCCGACAGCGCGCGGATCGCGGCCCGCAGCTCGTCGTGCTCGTCAGCAAGCTTGAACAGGTCGAAGTCCGGGTTTCCAGCCATCAGTCGCTCCTAGAGGAAGTCGAGTCACGGCACTCAGTGCCATTCGCCGACCATCATAGCGCAGGGACGACCGCCCACTCGGGTACCACGTGCCACCAATGCGGCACTGAGTGTCACCGCCCGTGGTCGCGGGCCTCCAACCGGCGCTGGACCAGGTCCGCCACCCGGCGCGGCGCAAGACCCCGCGGGAACACCGCGACCACCACGTCCTCGTCCCGCCCGCCGTCGACGCCCGCCCGGTCGATGCCGTGCCGGATCTCGGCGAGCGCGGTCCGCAGTTCCTGCGAGGTGGTCTCGACGCCATCCCGGACCATCCGCCGCAGCAGATAGTTGTGGGTCGCGATCACCGACGCGGCGAACTGCACCCGGGCCAGGTCCGCCGAGTCGGGCAGCGCGCGTCGCAGGTACTCGACGAAGAGTCGTTCGTAGCGGTAGCCGGTGACGATCTCCCGGTCCCGCAATGCGGGCACCCGGTGCACGACGGCGTACCGCCGGGTCGCCACGTCCTCCCAGTCCGCGAACCGCTCGAACACGATCGTCGCGGCGTCGCACACCGCACCCCACGGGTCCGGGTGGTCGGCGCCGAGGAACTGCGAGGCCTGCTCGAGCAGGATCTCGTGGTCGGCGAAGACCACATCCTCCTTGGAACGGAACTGCCGAAAGAAGGTCCGGCGCGAAATGCCTGCGGCGTCGGCGATCTCGTCGACGCTGGTGGCCTCGTACCCCTGCTCGGAGAACAGGCGCAGCGCCTCCGACACCACCTGGAGTCGGAAGCGGTCTGAATCGTCGGGCATGCGCCAAGCGTAAGGGCGGTGCGGACCGATCGAACCCCGCGGTGCGTCGGCGCGTTGACGCCGGGACGTCAGCGGACCACCTGCGTCGGGGGCGGGACGGCACGAACGACCGCGGGCTCCGGCATGGCGGGCAGGTCGCGGCGATCGGCGTCGCCGCCGCGCAGACACCACACGGTGCCCGCCGCGGTGATCGCCAGGACCAGCGGGTAGCAGCCGGCGTAGATCGGCACCAGGATCTGCGCCGACCACCCGGCGTCGTCGCGGGGCAGCATGAACAGGCCGATCCCGATCGGGTGATCGGCCCCGTGCAGCGGCGGACCGTCGGGATAGTTCCACCACCAGGCGAACGCCGGAATCAGCAGCGCCGTCGGGACCAGCCAGCGCAGCCGGGCGGTGGCGGTCAACGCGTAATGCAGGGCGAGGACCAGCAGCGGAACGAACCACACCCAGTGATGCCCCCACGAGAACGGGGACACCGCCGCCGATGTCATGCCGGTCAGGGTGACGGCGAGCAGTTCCTGTCCGCGGCGGTGCGCGAGCACCGCAGCGGACAGGCCGACGGCGGCGGCAACGGCGGCGCCGAGCAGCCACATCCAGGTCGGTGCCGCGAAGACACCGGTATCCGGATCGCGGTAGCGGGTGATGTCGTAGAAGCGGAGCAGCTGCGAGAAGAAGCCGTTGACCGACTGATTGCTGGGGGCGTCGACTGGGCCGACCCGCTGGGCCTGGGTGATCCGATGCGTCCAGTACGACCACGCGTCGGCGGGCACGATCGCGAAGCCGAGCGCCACCGTCGCCGCGAAGACCGACAGCGCGGTCACACCGGTGCGCCACTGCCGGGTCAGCGCGAGGTAGGCGAGGAAGAACGCCGGGGTCAGCTTGATGCCCGCGGCGATCCCCACACCGAGGCCCTTGAGTCGCGACCCGTCGGCCCTGGTCAGGTCCCACACCACGAGCAACACCAGAAAGACGTTGATCTGGCCGAGCCAGATGGTGGTGCGGACCGGTTCGAAGGCGGTCGTGACCACCGCGAGCAGGGCGCTGAACACCCAGACCCGCGGGGTGAGCCGGTAGCGCAGGCTCTTCAGGCTGAGCGCCACGATCGCGACGAGGGCGACAAACGTCGCCACCCACCAGATCACGTTGGTCAGCGACTGCCCGATCAGGGCGAACGGCGCGAAGACCAGGGCGGCGAAGGGGGTATAGGTGAACTGCATCCCGAACAGGATCGGGCCGTCGTACAGCCCGGTTCGGTGCACGATCGCGTCCCCGCCCGCCCGGTAGATCGCCAGATCCGCGTAGTTGACGAACAGCCCGTAGAACGGGTTGCCGATCGGCACCGCGACCAGGTGCCAGATCACCACGCCGACCGCGACGACCGCCGCCCCGGCGAGCACGGGCCACGACAGCGTGCGGTCATCGACGACGGACCGGGAGCTACTTCGCACGGGTAACGACGATACGGGTTGCCCGGGCACCGGCGAGGTAGCCACACGGTGACCGAGCCGATGCGAGCCGGCCTCCGAGCCGGCTCGCGCGATCCGCTACGGCGCGACGGCGGTCCAGTCCGCGAAGCCGGTCGGGTCGTGCCTGCCCATGCTCGCGTGTTCGAACAGGCCGGCACCGGGCAGGCCGTTACAGGTCGCGGAGGCGGAGAAATCACTGACGCCAAACGGGATTCGGCCCGCGATCGCCGGGTCGGTGAGGTCGTACACCGACCGCGCCGACCAGTTCCGGCCGCGCCACTGCCCGTGCGTCCACTCCGGGTCGCCGCCGTAGCCTGCGCCAACGTGCAACGCGATCCCGGTGCGCGGGGTGACCTCGATCGTCACCGGGCTGCCGTCGGACGCGGTGAGGTGCAGGGTTGCGGCGAGCGCCTGCCGGGTGCCGGACTTGTAGTCGAACTCGACCCGCGGCCAGCCGAGTTGCTCGATCCGACCGTCGTCCCAGATGCGGGTGGCGTCGTTGAGGGTGCGGAACCCGTCGGGGTTCTCCTGCACGATGACGATCACCGAGAACCCGTCGAACCGCAGCGGAACGTACAACCACCAGAACCCCTCGGACGGCCGCTCGAGCAACCGGCCAGCCGGGTCCGGGTCCCCGACCGGACGGATCCCCCAGGACCGGTCACGGGTGCCCATCCAGCGGTCCGGGTCGACGGCGACGTCGCGGCCGTCGACGGACAGCACCCCCGACCAGGCCCCGGTCTGCGCGAACCGGCTCGACTCCAGTTGCGGCCGAAGCCCGTTCATCAGCAGGTGCGACTGCTCCTGGACAGCGGGGCAGGTGCCCTCCCAGGTGAGGTCGAAGCCGAGGCCGCCCGCGTCGTCGCCGTCGCAGACCACCCGCAGCCGCCGCAGCGGCTCGAGCACCTCGATCCGGTAGCCGCCGACCGCCAGGTCGAGCGATCGGTGCTCGAGCGCGTCGGAGAACCGCACCGACACCTGCCGGTCGCCGGTGCGGACGGTGGCGAAGGCGTCGGTGACGCCGAGGTTCGGGTAGACCCCGAACCCGGTGACCAGAAACAGGTCACCGGCCGTGTCGACGGCGTTGAAGTACGAGCGATCGTAGAAGTTCTTGTCGCTGCTGACCACACGGTCCATCGGCAGCGGAGTCTGGTGGATCGGGTACTCGTCGAGCGGTGTTGGCATGGCGGCACTCCGGGGCTCATACGGCAACAGGGCATGTTCCGTTACAGGGCGTTACGCAATCGGTTGCCCTGCGAATCTAGCCCCGGCCACCCCGGCGTGTCCGACGATTCGGTCAGCCGAGCAGCGTCGCGCGCAGCGCCGCGTCCTTCTCCAGCACCATCGTCTCCAGCCCGGCCTGGAACTTCTCCATCGCCGCCCGAACGGCCGGGTCGGCGGCGCCGATGATCCGGGCCGCGAGCAGCCCCGCGTTGCGGGCGCCGCCGATCGAGACGGTCGCGACCGGAACCCCGGCGGGCATCTGCACGATCGACAGCAGCGAGTCCATCCCGTCGAGGTACTTGAGCGGAACCGGAACCCCGATCACCGGCAGCGGGGTCGCGGCGGCGACCATGCCGGGCAGGTGCGCGGCGCCGCCTGCGCCCGCGATGATCACCTTCAGGCCCCGCCCCGCCGCGGCGTTCGCGTAGTCGAGCATGCGCTGCGGGGTGCGGTGCGCGGACACGACCCCGACCTCGAAACGGATACCGAACTCGGCGAGCGCCTCCGCGGCGGCCTCCATCGTCGGCCAGTCCGAGTCGCTGCCCATGATCAGGCCGACCTGGGGTCCCTGCTGCTGCGTCATCTCTCTCCTGAAAAGTGTCGGGTCGGTCGGTCAGTTGCCTGCGTGCGGGTCCCAGCCATCAGTCCACACCCCGTGCGAGAGCCAGTGCGCCGCCCGCTCCGCCCGTTCCCGGACCGCGGCAACGTATGCGGGGTCGTCGAGGGAACCGGACGCGCCGCCGACGATGTTGACGTGCCCGATCTTGCGGTCCTTGCGCTCGCCCTTGCCGTACAGGTGCACCTTCGCGTCGGGCATCCGCGCGAACAGGTGGTGCACCCGCTCGTCCATGCTCATCTCCGGCGCCTCGGGCGCACCGAGCACGTTCGCCATCACGGTGACCGGCGCGATCGGCGCCGGATCGCCGAGCGGGTAGTCGAGCACCGCCCGCAGGTGCTGTTCGAACTGCGAGGTGCGGGCGCCGTCCTGCGTCCAGTGCCCGGAGTTGTGCGGGCGCATCGCCAACTCGTTGACGATCAGCCTGCCGTCGACCGTTTCGAACAGTTCGACCGCCATCGCGCCCGTCGCGCCGAGCGCCGACGAGATCCGCAACGCCATCTGCTCGGCCTGCGCGGCCAGGTCCGCAGGCAGGTCCGGTGCGGGCGCGATCACCACCGCGCACTGCCCCTGCCGCTGCACGGTCTCGACGACCGGCCAGGTCGCACCCTGCCCGAACGGCGAGCGGGCCACCATCGCGGACAGTTCGCGACGCATCGGGACCTTCTGCTCGACCATCAGCGTCACGCCCTTGTCGAGCTGCTCGGCGACGATCGCCTCCGCCTCCTCGGCGTCCGCGGGCATCCACACGCCGCGGCCGTCGTAGCCGCCGCGGACCGCCTTGAGCACGATGTCCCAGCCGTGCTCGGCCGCGAACGTCTCGACGTCACCCGCCCAGGTGACCTCCGCGAAGGCGGGCACCGGCGCGCCGAGCTCGGCCAACTTGCGGCGCATCGCCAGCTTGTCCTGCGCGTAGATCAGCGCCTGCGGCGGCGGCTGCACGTTGACCCCCTCGGCGACGAGGGTGTCGAGGTGCTCGGTGGGGACGTGCTCGTGGTCGAACGTCAGCGCGGAGGTCCCGACGGCCGCCGCGCGCAGGGCCTCAAGGTCGGTGTGGCTGCCGAGTACCACGTTGGCGCTGACCTGCGCGGCGGGCTCGTCCGGTCCGCCGGAGAGCACCCGAAGGCACTGCCCGAGTTCGATCGCCGCCTGGTGCGTCATCCTGGCCAGCTGGCCACCGCCGATCATCGCGACCACCGGCATCGCGGCGTTCGGGCCGCGGGGGGTCGTTGGGCGGGGCTGGGATCCGGAATCGACGCTCACGAGTGTCCATGGTGTCACGACCGGCACCCCGACCGCGCCGCAGGTGCCGCCGTCGGACGCGGGGTGTCGCAGGTCACCGCGGAGCCGCGGGCGGACACCGTTCGGAGTGTCCGGTCGGGACTCGCGCGACGGAGTTCGTAGAATAGTCTGCTGTGTCAATTGTCGATCAGGCGCTGAGCCGCGTACCCACACGATTACGGGACGTGGTGCTGCGTCATCGGGAGCTGATCAAGTTCGCGATCGTCGGCGGCACCACAATGGTCTTCGACCTCGCCATCTTCTACTCGCTGGCCTTCACGGTGCTCGAACAGAAGCCGACCGTCGCCAAGATCATCTCCGGCGTGATGGCCACCATCCTCAGCTACGTGCTTAACCGCGAGTGGGCGTTCAAGAACCGCGGCGGACGCGAACGCCACCACGAGGCACTCCTCTTCTTCGCGATCAGCCTGATCGGGGTCGGCATCGCCGCGGCCCCGATGTGGATCGCGAACAACATCTTCGCCATCCGTGCCGACCAGTCCAGCGTGACGACGGTCGTGATCATCGACTTCGTGCTCAACTACATCATCGGCAATCTGATGCAGATGGTGTTCCGGTTCTGGGCGCTGCGCCGGTTCGCCTTCCCGGAGGAGAACGTCCGCGGGGACGACGGCTTCGACCCGACCCCGGACGAACTCGCCCACCCCGAACACAGCGGTTCCTGACCGCCCCAACCGAGCCCGATCAGCGCGGCTCGGTCACGGCCCCCGACTCCGCCTCCCGCCCGATGTCCGGGTGCCGCTCGGTCGGCAGGAACAGCGCGAACAGCGCCGGACGACGCCGCTGCAGGTCGAGGCGGCCGCCGTCGGCCTCCACCAACGCCCGCGCCAACGCCAACCCGACACCGGTGGATCCGCCCGCCGAGAACCCGCGGGCGAAGATGTGCGGCGCCAACTTGTCGCTGACGCCGCCCTCGTCACCCACCTCGACGCAGACCATCGCCTCCCGCCGCGGGCCGACACCCGGCACCAGCCGCACCACCACCGTGCAGGTGCCCTTCCCGTGCATCAAGGCGTTGTCGACGAGGACCGCGACCGATTCCCGCAGCCGGGACGGCGTCGCCGCGGTCCGCACCTCCCGGTCACCGCGCAGCACCAGCGACCGCCCGAGCTGCTCGTACTGGGTTTGCCATTCGGCGACGACGGTGGCGAGTTCGGGCATCACCACCAGCGACCTGCGGTCCGCGCCGTCGCTGCGCGAGGAGCGAACCAGGTCGTCGATCGCTGCGGTCAGCCGGTCCACCTGCGCCATCGCCGCGTTCGCCTCGTCGACGACATCCGGATCCGGATGCACCGACAGTTCGTCGAGACGCAGCCGCACCGCCGTCAACCGGCTCCGCAGCTGATGGGACACGTCACCGACGAGGGCGCGTTCGCGCTGCAGCCTGCCCGCGATCTCGACGGTCACCGAATCGAGGACGTCGGACACCCGGTCCAGTTCCGGGATCCCGTAGCGGCGGGCATCGGTCCGGAAGTCGCCCTTGGCGAGTCGGGCCGCGCGGTCCGCGACGTCCTGCAGCGGGTCGGCCAGCCTGCGGGCGGTGACCGTGGCGACCGCGGTGCCCGCCGCGAGCGAGGCCAGCACCACGAGGACGACCGCACCGATCGCCTGCTGCTGCAGGATCCGCATGGACGCGGACGGGGTCTCCAGCCGCAGCGCCCCGGACCGGCCCATCGAGATCGCCTCGACGAGCGGCGCATCCACCCGGTCCGCGCCGATGTCGATCCGGGCGTTCGGGTTCTCCGCGGTCGGATAGATCACCGTCAGCCTGCCCCCGTCGGGGACCGCGACCCGCAGCGACCCGACGTCGAGGGTGCCCTCGACGAGCCCGGTCTGCCCCTCCTGGGCGATGATCTCGGCGGACATCCGGTCGAGGCGGGCCTGCAGGTCGCTCCGGGTGAAGTCCTCCACCCACAGCCACGCCGTGTAGGTCAGCGGCAGGCCGAGCAGCAGCCCGGTGACCAGGACGACCGCGATGATCGACAGCTGGATGCGACGGCGCACGGTCGGCCCTCCCGGTCAGGTGGTCGCGCGGTCAGGTGTTCAGGCGGAACCCGACGCCGCGCACGGTCGCGATGCGCCGCTCCCCGACCGGGCCCTCGTCGCCGATCTTCCGACGCAGCCACGACATGTGCATGTCCAGTGTCTTCGAGCCGCGCAGGTCGGCGTCGCCCCACACCTCCTGCAGGATCACGTCCCGGGAGACCACCTCGCCCGCGCGGTCCATCAGCACCTTGAGCAGTTCGTATTCCTTGTTGGCGAGGGAGATCTCGCTGCCGCCGACCAGGACCCGGCGCGCGGCGGGCTCGAGCCGGATGTCGCCGACCTCGACGGTCGAGTCCTCGGGCCCGCCGCGGCGCCGCAGCAGCGCGCGGACCCGGGCCATCAGCTCGGCGAGCCGGAACGGTTTGCCGACGTAGTCGTCCGCGCCCGCGTCGAGGCCGACCACGAAGTCCACCTCGTCGGTGCGGGCGGTGAGCATCAGGACCGCGAGTTCGGATCCGCTGGCGCGCAGTTGCCTGCACACCTCCAGCCCGTCCATCCCCGGCAGACCGAGGTCGAGGATCAGCAGGTCGAACGAACCGCTCAGCGCCAGCTCGAGGGTCGACGGGCCCGCCTCCTCGACGGTCACCTCGTAGCCCTCGCGGCTCAGTGCCCGCGACAGCGGCGCGGCGATGGCCTCATCGTCCTCGGCGAGAAGTACGGCAGTCACGTCACCACAGTACGGAGCGACCCGCGGGTGGGTGCGCCGCGGCACGCGGTGAATCCCCCGCCGCGCCGCGGCGATCAGTGCCGCCAGCCGCGGCGTGGTCGCCTGTCGTCCCGGCCGCCCGGGCCCGGGTTCCCGCCGAAGTCGACGGCGCCACCGTCGCGGTGCAGCTGCATCGCGTCGAACACCTGGTGGTACAGCAGGGAATGGACGCGTTGCACGTCGGGGATGTCGTCGAATTCGAGCGGATCGTCGGCGGCCGACGCGATCACCAGCGTCCCGGTGCGCATCATCCGGTCGATCAGCCCGTGCCGGAACTGCACGTTGCTGATCCGGCCCATCGGGATGTCGATGCCGCTGTGCGTGAACACGCCCTGCCGGATCAGCACCCGCCGGTCGGTGACGATGAAATGGGTGGACTTCCACCGGATCAGCGGCGCGGCGCACCGCCAACCGAGCACGGCCAGCCACGCCACCAGGACGAGCAGCAGCACCACGGTGCGGGCGGTGCCGTCGAGCCGGTCCTGCGCCATCCCGCCGACGAAGCCGGCGACGGCCGTCGCGACGACCAGCGTGACCGCCGGGAGCACCAGCATCTTCCAGTGCGGATGCCGGTGCAGCAGCAGTTCCTCGTCGGCGGCGAGCGCATCGTCCGGGTAGCCCATGACCGGAAAGTGTGCCACCTACACCGGCCGGTCGGCGCCGGTGCTCGCGGCCGCGCCCGGGCCGTCCCCCGCGTCGACCGCCTCCGCGACATCCTCCGCCGCGGCGGCCTGCAGTTCCCTGGTTCGCTCCAGCGCCTCCCGCTCGGCGGTCACCAGTTCCTCGGCGGACGGCGGCGATCCGGAGATCAACGCGTTCGCCCACCTCGTCGACGGGTCGATGTCCAGCAGCAGCGCCTTGACCAGCAGCGTCATCGGGATCGCCAGCAGCGCACCGAGCGGGCCGAGCACCCAACCCCAGAACACCAACGCCAGGAACGTCAGCGTCACCGACAACCCGACCGCGTCGCCAACGAACTTCGGCTGGATCACCGACTGGATGATGACGTTGATGACGCTGTAGACGACGATCACCCACAGCATCAGCGTCGGGCCGCCCTGAAGCAGGGCGATCAGCGCGGGCGGGATCAGGCCGATCACGAAGCCGATGTTCGGGATGTAGTTGGTGATGAACGACAGCAGACCCCACAGGATCGGCAGCGGAATCCCCATCGCCCACAGGGCGCCCGCATCGATCACCGCGACGATCAGACCGAACACCGTCGACACGACGAGATAGCTGCGGGTGCCGGACGCGAACGACGAGAACGCGTACGCGATGTCGGGGCGGGAGAACGCGACGGCCCGCATCCGGTCACCGAACGAGGACGCATCCATCGCCATGAAGATGAGCACCGCGAGGATGAAGAAGATGTTCGAGAACACCCCGAGCAGGCCGGCGAGAATGTCGTCGAGCAGCCCGACGAGCTTGCCGAAGTCGAAGTTGGAGAACACCGTGTCCAGCTCCGCGGACCCGATGTCCCACCGCATCAGCCAGTCCTGCACGTCGGCGACGAGCTGGTTGGCCTTGTCCGCGTACTCCGGAAGCAGGGTGGCGAGCTGGGCGACGGAGACCGCAAGCGCGCCGATCAGGCCGAGCAGCACGGCGTAGACCGACGCCAGGGTCGCCAGCACCGCCACCCAGGTCGGGGCGCCCTTGCGTTGCAGCCAGTCCCCGAGCGGCTGCACCGCAACGACAAGCATCAGCGCGAGGAAGACGGGGCCGATGATGCCGGAGAACGCCCGGATTCCGGCGATCGCGACGACCGCACCCGCCGCGCCCAGCAGCACGATCAGGCCGCGCGGCCACGGCGAGGACTGCGGCGGCGCCTGCCGCACCGGGGCCTCCCGCCCGTGTCTCACCTCCACACCAGGGCCCGACGGGCAACGCCGGGAAGCAGCCCGAGGATCGGCACACCCAGCGACAGGTGCACGAGCGCGGTCGCGACCCGATCGCCCGCGGTGGCGTCGTACACGAACGGCAGGATCACCGACGCAACGACGAGCAGCCCGACGATCCAGCCGAAGAACGACTCGCCGCCGGGGGTGCTCAACTCCAGCAGGTACAGCAGCACCGCCGCGAGCAGGGCGGCGATGAACCCGAGCACGGCGAACCGTACCGACAGGGTCAACTCCGGAAGCCACGGCGGCGCAAGCGGGTCGAGCCCGAACGCCCGCACGATCAGGGTGACCACCAGCCCGGACAACGCGGTCACCAGCGCGGTCGCCGCCGCCCCCGGCCAGAACTTGGCGGCCGACAGCGTCCGCTCCCCCGCGCTCGGCCCGCCACCTGTCCCCGGATAGCCCGTCATCACGTCCCCTTTCACCGCAGTCGGATCCACTGCGAGGGTTCCCCGTCGCCGCCCGGCAAACCTCACCCTCGACGGATGAGGTTTCGCGCGGCGGCAGCGCCGAGACTGCAGTGGACACTCACGGCCCATCTCTCATCGGCGCTCGCAGCCGCTGGGACTTTCGGAGAGGAATGGTCATGACCGACCACTCGGTGGCAAATCACAGCGACGGCAGCGTCAAGCAAGGCTTCGCCGCGGGCACCTCCATCGCGGCGGCGATCCTGCTGCTGACCGTCGGCATTCTGCAGATCTTCCAGGGCATTTCCGCCGTCGCCAAGGACAACGTCCTCGTCTTCGGACCCGAGTACACCTACAGCTTCGACGTCACGACCTGGGGTTGGATCCACATCGTCGTCGGCATCCTGATCGCGCTGACGGGCTTCTTCCTGATGACCGGTGCGACCTGGGCGAGGATCACCGCGATCTTCCTTGCCGCACTGTCGATCATCGCCAACTTCCTGTGGCTGCCGTACTACCCGCTGTGGTCGATCCTGATCATCGCCCTCGACGTGGTGGTCATCTGGGCGGTCACCACCTGGGACACCGACCGGTACTGACCAGCCCGGTCCACCGGACCCGCGAGGGGCGTCGACGTCACCGTCGGCGCCCGTCGCGTCGTCCGGTCAGGCGGGGCCCGGGTACGGCCGCAGGTGCGTCACGTCGCCCGCCGACACCGCAACCGCCTCGCCGCCGCCGTCGGGACGCACCACGACCCGGCCCTGCAGGTCCACGTCCACCGCGGTGCCGATCAGCTCGGCATCCCCCGGCAGTTCCACCCGCACCCGCTGCCCGACCGTGACACACCGGCGCCGGTAGTCCGCGGCAAGTCCGTCGACCCGCCACCCGTCCTCCCGCCATGCGGTGAACTGCGCGGCCAGCGACCGCAGCAACGCGCGGGCGATGGTGTCCCGGTCCGTGGTCGCCGCGCCAGCGACGGCGAGCGAGGTGGCCGTCGGCACCGGCAACTCCGCCTCCGTCAGGGTCACGTTGAGCCCGACCCCGATCACCACCGACGGGACCGGCGCCGTCGACGCGACCTCGGCGAGGATCCCCGCCACCTTCTTCCCGCCGATCAGCACGTCGTTCGGCCACTTCAGTTCCGCGTCCACCTCCGCGACGGACCGCAACGCGTCCAGCACCGCGACCCCGGTCATCAGCGGGAACCAGCCCATCGATTCGAGCGGCAGCCCGGGCATCCGCAGCAGCACCGACACCGACACCGACGACCGCGGCGGGGCGACGAAGCTGCGCGCATGCCTGCCGCGCCCGTGATCCTGATACTCGGCGATCAGCACCGCACGGTCGAGCGCGCTGTCGACCGCGCGGGCCAGCAGGTCCGCATTGGTGGATCCCGTCTCCGGAACCACCTCGAGGCTCGAATAGAAGGCGTTGGGGTCGGCGCCGCCCGCGACGAGCGCGGTGCGCAACGCGGCCGCGTTCAGCGGGGGCCGGTTCAGGTCCGTGTACATGGGTCGAGCGTAGGCGCCCCGCGCCGCACCGATCGGCGGCACCGCGGGCGGACAATACCCGCAGGTAGCTTCGGTTTGATCGGGCACCGCGAGCCGACCTCGCGCGGTCGGGCGTGCACGGCTGTCGATAAGCTCGTACCCATGACCAGCGTCCAGGAGCCGGCCGCGACCGCGGCCCCCGATATCCACACCACCGCGGGCAAGCTCGCGGACCTGCACCGCCGTCAGGCCGAGGCACACTTCC
>NZ_JBHXNB010000012.1:115488-125351 GCF_042720095.1 Rhodococcus sp. NPDC058505 | reverse complement strand
CGCACGAACGGCCGGCACCCCGCAACTACGGGGTGCCGGCCGTTCGTGCGCTCCGCGCCCGTGCGCGATTTTCACCCCGATGGGGGTGCGCATCACTCACGGTTGCGGGGTGCGGAGCCTTTCGACGGCCGTGCGTGCGAGGTCCGTCAGCACGGACGGCTCGATCGGCTGTTGTCCGGTCGCGGTGACCTGCACGAGGGTGCCTCCGACGACCGCGAGGACGGTGTCGGAGATCATCGTGAACCCGTCGCTGCTGGTCTCCAAGCGCACCGCGACGGACGCGTCCCCGACGGTCGGCTGGTCGAGACCGCCGAGCCGGTACTGCACGGCGACCCCGTCGGCGTCGGTGCCCGCATACTCGGCGCAGGCGGCGAACGTGGCCTGAACGGTGCCGAAGGCCTGCGCGGCCCCGGTACCGGAATAGCTGGCCGCGTCGGTGTCCACGCTGGTGAAGGCGGGGCCCGCGAACCTGGCCGCCGCGTGGGCGGCCGCGCCGGGCACCTGATCAGCGATCGGGGCGAGCACCGCCGCGCACTCCCGCGGGTCCGTCGAGGACCGGTCCGGCTGCGGATCCTCCGATGCGGGTGGCAGACCGAGATCGGTGACGGGGTCGGGCAGCGCCGCGAACCCGGCGGGCAGGTCCGCGACCGTCAGCAGTGCGGCCGGCAACCGGGCCGGGTCCAGGGTCGGCGCGTCCGCGGGTGCGGCGGGCGCCGCGACGGTCGTCACCGCGGGCAGGGCCGCATCCCGGTCATCGCCACCGCAGCCGGTGAGCACCGCAGCCGACCCGATCAGGGCGGCGACCGCGCCGGCGGGCATCCGCCGGGTCACGGCCGCGACCACCGGACGCTGTTGGTGGTGGCCTGCCGCAGCCGGGTGGTGCTGTTCGGGTCCGTGTACGTCTGCTCGCCGCTGAGGGTCACCGACCCGTCCACCGGGAGCGGGGCGGCGAGATCGATCACCAGGGTTCCGGTGCCCGCCATCGTGAAGGTGTCGATGCTGAGGGTGCCGGTGTCGCCGGGCAGATCCCAGACCGGGGACTCCGGCGTCTGGGTGACGGAGAGGTCCACGGTGAGACGGTCGCCGTCGCGGGCTCGCAGCGTCGCGGTGGTGACCTGGTTCAGGACCATCCCGCTCATCACCTGCTGTCGCATCGTCCACACCGCGCCGACCCCGATCTCGGCGTCCGGGAAGGTCACCCCGCGGTACACGGCCTGATAGAACGCCTGCTCGATCGCCGACCGCGCGATGTCGCGGGAGTCGGCGTCCGGGGTGATCCGCAGCGCGGTGACGGCACCGGACGGCTGAACGGTCAGACCCGCTTCGGAGCCGGCGGATGACGCCAGCGCGTCCTGCAGCACGACGTCCGGCGAGCTCAGCTCGCCGAGCGTGAGGTCGACGGTGAGCGCCGGATCGGCCGGACCGGTGACCACCGCGGTCAGCGGCATCGTCACCGCCGGGGTGGACAGGTCCTGCTGCGGCTGGTCGGCGATCTGCTGATAGATGTCGGAACGGGTCGTCATCACCGCCCGCTGCTCGGCGCCCGGCGCCGGGCGGAGCTGGACCCGCTGCCGGGGTTCCGCGCCCGCGTCGACGACCGCGGTGCTGATCGCGGAGATCGGGACGGTGGTCTCCTTCGTGGTGACGGTCGCCGCGGGTGCGGCCCCGTCGTTGCTGCTGCAGGCGGCGGCGACGGCGACCGCGGCGAGGGCCGCGGTGACCCGCCCGGCCCGATTCGAGAACTCTGACACCCGTCCAGGTTAGCCACGCGCCGGCGGTACGAGCCCGCAGCGGACGGTGCCTGCAGGCCCCGGCCGTGCGGTGAGGGATGATGGCGGGGTGAGTGAAGCGGAGAAAGGGGTGAACCCCACACCCGACGGCGCGGCGGTCTCGGACCGGGACGCGTCGGGTCATCCATTGCGGATGCGTCTGTTGATCGTCATCGCGGCCGTCGTCCTTGCCATGGACCTCGCGACCAAGATCGCCGCCGTGCACTTCATCGAACCGGGCAATCCGATTCGGATCATCGGCGACGTGGTCACCCTGAAACTGATCCGCAACCCGGGCGCGGCGTTCTCGATGGCGACCGGCATGACGTGGCTGCTGACCCTGGTCGCGGTCGCCGTCGTGATCGGCGTGATCAAGATCGGGCGCACCCTGCGGTCACCGTGGTGGGCGCTCGGTCTCGGCCTCGTCCTCGGCGGCGCGCTGGGCAACCTGATCGACCGGTTGTTCCGGTCGCCGGGCCCGCTGCAGGGGCACGTCGTCGATTTCGTGTCCGTCGGCTGGTGGCCGGTGTTCAACGTCGCCGACTCGGGGGTGGTGTGCGGGGCGATCCTGCTGGTGCTGCTGACCCTGTTCGGGATCAACCCGGACGGCACCCGCGGTGACGGCGCCACCGACACCGACCCCGCCACCGACCCCGCCACCGACACCGACCCCGCCACCGACACGACGGTGGACCGGCCCAGCGAGAAGGAGTCCTGATGCGCGAGACGCGGTCGATGCCCGTGCCGGACGGACTGGAGGGGATGCGGGTGGACGCGGGTCTGGCGCGACTGCTCGGCCTGTCCCGGACCACGGTGGCGACACTGACCGACGAGGGGTCGGTCCTGATCGATGGGAGCGCGGCGGGCAAGTCGGATCGGCTGCCGTCCGGTGCCTGGCTGGAGGTGATGCTGCCGGAGCCGGAGCGTCCGCTGACGGTGGAGGCGCAGCCGGTCGAGGGGATGGACATCCTGTACGCCGACGACGACGTCGTCGCCGTCGACAAGCCGGTCGGGGTCGCCGCGCACGCCAGCGTCGGCTGGACCGGCCCGACCGTCGTCGGTGGCCTGGCCGCCGCCGGATTCCGCATCTCGACGTCCGGCGCGCACGAGCGGCAGGGCATCGTCCACCGGCTCGACGTCGGCACCTCCGGCGTGATGGTCGTCGCGACGAGCGAGCGCGCGTACACCGTGCTCAAGCGGGCATTCAAGCAGCGCACCATCGACAAGCGCTACCACGCGCTGGTGCAGGGGCACCCGGATCCGTCCAGCGGCACCATCGACGCACCGATCGGCAGGCATCGGGGCAGCGACTGGCGGTTCGCGGTCACCGCCGACGGCAAGCCGTCGATCACCCACTACGACACGGTCGAGGCGTTCCAGGCGGCGAGCCTGCTCGACATCCACCTGGAGACCGGTCGCACCCACCAGATCCGGGTGCATTTCTCGGCGCTGCGGCACCCGTGCTGCGGCGACCTCACCTACGGCGCCGACCCGCGGCTGGCGGAGCGGCTTGGGCTGGAGCGGCAGTGGCTGCACGCCAGGTCGCTCGGGTTCGCGCACCCGGCGGACGGCCGGTGGGTGGAGATCACCAGCGACTATCCGAAGGACCTGCAGCACGCACTGGACGTCCTGCGGAGTGCCTGATCGGATCGGCGCCGCGATCACCGCGGTGTGCGCGGCGGGCCTCGCCGCGACGGTCGTTGCGCTCGGGGTGGCGAATCCGCCGACCCCGCGGACCGTCGGGACCGACGTTCTCGGCCCCGACCCCGGCGAGCAGGTCGCCGGCTACCTGACGCGGGCCGCGGACTCCGTCGCCGCGGCTGGACCCGACGTCCGCTGGGCGCTGGTCTCGTTCGACACCGAGGTCACCGCGAGCGGGGCGCAGGCGCTGCTCGGGGACGTCGGCGCATCCCAACTGTGGTTTCGGGTGCCGATCGACCGGGTGCAGACGCCGATCGTCGCGGTGGGGGTTGCCGGGGCGGCGTCCGTCGCCCGTGCCCCCGGGTACGCGGCCGCGCGGGTGGCGGGTGCGGCGTCGACCGACGACCGGGCCGGCCGGATCGCCGCGGTGTCGGCGTCCCGGTTGGCCGGGGACTGCGCGTGCGTGGTCGCCGCGACGGTCCGGGCGCCGCAGGACGATCTCTTGGCGCTCGCCGCGGGCGAGGGCGTCTGGGCGGTGGAGGCGCTGCCCGCGGACGCCGTGTTCGGGCGGTTCGCGGTCCGCCCGCTGCTCCCCGGGCAGTCCGGGACGGTGGCGCCCGGCCCCGACGACGGCGCGGTGCCCGAGCGGTGACCAGGGCGGGCGGCCCGCCGAGCGCCAGCTGAATGGGGGTTCATGCGTCATTCGTCGGCGCCGGGTGACACATGAACCCCCATTCAACGCGGTGCCGGGCCGCGCGGCGGGCGGACCCGTCGGACCGACCCCCTACACTCGGTGCGTGGCTGACTCCTTCGTCCATCTTCACAATCACACCGAGTACTCGATGCTCGACGGCGCGGCGAAGGTCGGACCGCTGTTCAAGGAGGCCGAGCGGCTCGGGATGACGGCGGTCGGGATGACCGACCACGGCAACATGTACGGCGCAAGCGAGTTCTACAACGTCGCGAAGAAGCAGGGCATCAAGCCGATCATCGGCATCGAGGCGTACATCGCTCCGGAGTCCCGGTTCAACACCAAGCGCGTCAAGTGGGGCGATCCCAGCCAGAAGTCCGACGACGTGTCCGGCTCCGGCGCCTACACCCACATGACGATGGTCGCGGAGAACGCGACCGGTCTGCGGAACCTGTTCAAGCTGTCCTCGCGGGCCTCGATCGAGGGGCAGCTCGGCAAGTGGGCCCGGATGGACGAGGAGATCATCGCCGAGCACCACGAGGGGATCATCGCGACCACCGGCTGCCCGTCGGGGGAGATCCAGACCCGGCTGCGCCTCGGCCACGACCGGGAGGCCCTCGAGGCGGCCGCGAAGTGGCAGGAGATCTGGGGGAAGGACAACTTCTTCCTCGAGCTGATGGACCACGGCCTGTCCATCGAACGCCGGGTCCGGGAGGGTCTACTCGACATCGGCAAGCAGCTCGGGATCCCGCCGCTGGCGACCAACGACTGCCATTACGTCACCAAGGACGCCGCCGAGAACCACGAGGCGTTGCTGTGCATCCAGACCGGCAAGACGCTCTCGGACCCGACCCGGTTCAAGTTCGACGGCGACGGCTACTACCTCAAGTCCGCGGCGGAGATGCGGGCCATCTGGGACGACGAGGTGCCCGGCGCCTGCGACAGCAGCCTGCTGATCGCCGAGCGGGTGCAGTCCTACGACGACGTGTGGACGCACCGGGACCGGATGCCGATCTTCCCGGTTCCCGAGGGGCACACCCAGCAGTCGTTCCTGCACCACGAGGTGATGCGCGGGCTGCGTGAGCATCGGTTCCCGAACGGCCCGGTCCCGGACGAGTACGTCACCCGCGCCGAGTACGAGATCAGCGTGATCAACGAGATGGGTTTCCCCGCCTACTTCCTGGTGGTCGGCGACCTGATCAACCATGCCAAGGACGTCGGCATCCGGGTCGGCCCGGGCCGCGGCTCGGCCGCCGGGTCGCTGGTCGCGTACGCGATGGGCATCACCAACATCGACCCGATCCCGCACGGCCTGCTGTTCGAGCGGTTCCTGAACCCCGAGCGCGTCTCGATGCCCGATATCGACATCGACTTCGACGATCGCCGCCGCGGCGAGATGGTCCGCTACGCAACCGACAAGTGGGGCAGCGACAAGGTCGCGCAGGTCATCACGTTCGGCACCATCAAGACGAAGGCCGCGATCAAGGACTCGGCGCGGGTGCAGTTCGGGCAGCCCGGCTTCGCGATCGCCGACCAGATCACCAAGGCGCTGCCGCCGCCGATCATGGCGAAGGACATCTCGGTCTCGGGGATCACCGACCCGGAGCACGAGCGGTACAAGGAGGCCGTCGAGGTCCGGGCGCTGATCGAGTCCAACCCGGACGTCGCGAAGATCTACCAGACCGCGAAGGGTCTCGAGGGGCTGATCCGCAACGCGGGCGTGCACGCGTGCGCGGTGATCATGTCCTGTGAGCCGCTCACGGACGCGATCCCGGTGTGGAAGCGGGCGCAGGACGGCGCGATCATCACCGGCTGGGACTACCCGTCGTGCGAGGCCATCGGCCTGCTGAAGATGGACTTCCTCGGCCTGCGGAACCTGACGGTCCTCGGTGACGCGATCGAGAACCTGAAGGCGAACCGCGGCATCGACATCGACCTGGACGCGCTGCCGCTCGACGACCCGGCCACCTACGAGCTGCTCGCGCGCGGCGACACCCTCGGGGTGTTCCAGCTCGACGGCACCGCGATGCGCAGCCTGCTCAAGCTGATGAAGCCGACCGGCTTCGAGGACATCGTCGCCGTGCTCGCGCTGTACCGGCCGGGGCCGATGGGCGTGAACGCGCACACCGACTACGCGAAACGCAAGAACGGCCTGCAGGAGGTCAAGCCGATCCACCCGGAGCTCGAGGAGCCGCTGCGGGAGATCCTCAAGGAGACCTTCGGCCTGATCGTGTACCAGGAGCAGATCATGCAGATCGCGCAGAAGGTGGCCGGGTACTCACTCGGCCAGGCCGACCTGCTGCGCCGCGCGATGGGCAAGAAGAAGAAGGAGATCCTCGACGAGGCGTACGGCGGCTTCCAGCAGGGCATGCTCGACAACGGCTTCACCCAGCCCGCGATCACCGCGCTGTGGGACACCGTCCTGCCGTTCGCCGGCTACGCATTCAACAAGTCGCACGCCGCCGGGTACGGCCTCGTCTCGTTCTGGACCGCGTACTTCAAGGCCAACTACCCGGCCGAGTACATGGCCGCGCTGCTCACCTCCGTCGGCGACGACAAGGACAAGTCGGCGATCTACCTGGCGGACTGCCGCGCGATGGGCATCACGGTGCTGCCGCCGGACGTCAACGAATCGGTGGTGAACTTCGCGTCGGTCGGCGAGGACATCCGGTTCGGGATGGGCGCGGTCCGCAACGTCGGCGCCAACGTGGTGGAGTCGATCATCTCGGCCCGCACCGAGAAGGGAAAGTACACCGACTTCTCCGACTACCTGAACAAGATCGACGCGCAGGCGTGCAGCAAGAAGGTCACCGAGTCGCTGGTCAAGGCGGGCGCGTTCGATTCCCTCGACCATCCGCGCAAGGGCCTGTTCCTGGTGCACACCGACGCGATCGACGCGGTGATGGGCACCAAGAAGGCGGAGGCGGTCGGCCAGTTCGACCTGTTCGGCGGTGCCGACGCGGACGAGTCGATCGCGTCGGTGTTCAACGTGAAGGTGCCCGACGAGGAGTGGGACACCAAGCACAAGCTGGCCCTCGAGCGGGAGATGCTGGGCCTGTACGTGTCCGGGCATCCGCTCGACGGGGTCGAGCACGTGATCGCCGCGCAGACCGACACCCCGATCGCCGCGATCCTCGAGGGACAGGCAGGCGACGGCGCGCAGGTCACCGTCGGCGGCATCCTCGCGTCGGTGACCCGTCGGATCAACAAGAACGGATTGACCTGGGCGGCAACCGAACTCGAGGGTGTCGGCGGTGCATCGGTGGAGGTGATCTTCTTCCCGCAGGCCTACTCGGTGTACGGGATGGACATCGCCGAGGACTCGGTGGTGCTGGTCAAGGGCCGCGTCAACGTTCGCGACGAGCGGGTATCGATCATCGCGAACGACCTTGCCGTTCCGGATCTCTCGGCGATCGGGGTCGCGAAGCCGCTCGCGGTGAGCCTGCCGACCCGGCTGTGCACCCCGGACAAGGTGGGGGCGCTCAAGCAGGTGCTCACCCGGCACCCCGGCACCTCCGACGTGCACCTGCGGTTGGTCAGCGGAACGCAGATCACGATGCTCAAGCTCGACGACAGCCTGCGGGTCGAACCGTCCTCGGCGTTGATGGGTGACCTGAAGGCGCTGCTCGGCCCGAGTTGCCTGAGCAGCTGAGCCGGACCGTCAGGGCACGACGAGGCCGCCGAACCCGCGGCTGACCAGGATCTGGTATCCGCCTGCCGGCGGCTGCGCGCCGACATCCGCGGTGGCGACCACGGCGCCGCTGCCGGTGACCGCCGTCGCCGGGGCGTAGCGGCAGCGGTCGGCCAGCGGCACGGGTCGGCGGTAGTCGGGCGGCACCACGTGCAGCACGGTGCTGCCCGCCGCGCCGGTCGTCAGGTTCCGCCAGTTCACGGACACATCGAGGCAGCCGAGCGTTCCGGTCCACCACCGGGTCGGGGGCGTCGTCGCGAAGGTCACGGTGCCCGGTGCGGTCGGGGTGGCCGTCGGGGTCACGGTCGTCAACGGCGGCACCGAATAGCAGGGGAAGATGTTGCTCAGGCATCCGGAGAGGTACCCGACCGGCGTCGGGAACACGGTGGTGACCGGCGGTGGCGGCGGACCCGCTGCCGCGGCGGCCACCGGGCCGAGCGGGAGGGCGAGTGCGGTTGCGGACACCGCGGCCCGTCCGAGTGAGCGGCCGATCGATGCACGGCGCATGGCCTGACCTCCGGTGATGGCGCGGCCCCGACCCTGCCGATGTCTCACGCTACTCGCGCGATGCCGATCGCGCGGGGCTCGCGCCCGCCGGGGTCAGCGCATCCGCGGGTGATCCCAGTACATGCCGCCGCCGTCGGAGATCACCACGGCAGCGACGATCACGTACACGATCACGAACAGCAGCAGCAGTCCGCCGAACAGCCACAACGAGATCTGGCCGAGCCTGCGGGCCCGCTCGGACGCATCCTGCGCCGCCTTCGGATCCCCGCTCGCCCACCGCGGGTACACCTCGGCGGCGTGCGTGAACGCGGAGAAGGCCAGCGGCCAGAAGAACACCAACGCCGTGACCGCCCACCCCACGTTGCTCGGGGGTCGCGGCGGGTAGGCGGCAGCGCCGGGTGCGGTGGGCGGTGGTTCGGGTGACGACGGTGCGGTGCCGGGTGAATCGGTCGGAGTGGTCATGACGACTCCCGTCGATGGGGGACACCCACCACGGTACGACCGGAATCGGTCGGGTGGGGTGGCCCACCGGACGATCCGCGGGCGGTCAGCCCCCGACGGTGGCCCAGTGCCGTCGCCGCGCCCACCACACGACGACGGTGGCGCCGGCGGCGACGAGGACCGCGGGTTGCAGCGCCTGCACGACGATGAGGACGGTGAGGAAGACCAGGACGCCGACCACCAGGGCCTCAAGCTTGTACAGCGGCCATGCGGTACCGGCGATGTCGAGCGTGTCGCCGGGGTGCGACAGGCGAGTGTGGTCGACGGTGGTCATGGGTTCAGGCTACCGGCGTCGAAGAGTTCGGTCCACCCAACAATTGTCTTGGCGCCGGTGACCTTCCTCTCGTGCTGCGGCCGCAGCGGCGTCGGTGTTCACTGGTGCCATGCCACTGACCGGAGAGTACGAACCCAGCCCCAGCAAGTGGGCCGCGGACCAGGCGGACCTGTACGAGAGCTCGGGCGGAACAAAGGGCACCACCATGAACGGCATGTCGGTGGTGCTGCTCACCACCCGCGGCGCCCGGACCGGGAAGCTGCGCAAGACACCGCTGATGCGCGTGGAACACGGCGGCGAGTACGCGATCGTCGCCTCGCTCGGCGGTGCCCCGAAGAACCCGGTCTGGTACCACAACGTCGTCGCGGACCCGCACGTCGAGCTGCAGGACGGCCCGGTCAAACGGGACATGACCGCCCGCGAGGTCACCGGCGACGAGAAGCAGGTGTGGTGGGACCGGGCGGTCGCGGCGTTCCCGGACTACGCCGACTACCAGCGGAAGACCGATCGGCAGATCCCGGTGTTCGTCCTCACCGCGCAGTAGCGGGCCCGGCATCGTCCGACCCGACCCAGCATCGGAGGTCGTCATGGCGTCAGGAACCGTCGCCGACCAGCTCGTCGCCCAACTGGTCGACGCGGGTGTGCGCCGCATCTACGGCATCGTCGGCGACAGCCTGAACCCGATCGTCGATGGCGGCCGCCCCGCCCGGGGGGGGGGGGGGGGGGGGCGCGGCGGGCTCCACCGCCGGCCCGGGGGGGGGGGGGGGGGGGCGGCGGGCGCGGGCGCGC
>NZ_JBHXNB010000012.1:0-115478 GCF_042720095.1 Rhodococcus sp. NPDC058505 | reverse complement strand
GCCCCCCACGTGGTCGCCGCGGGTGTGCGCGCATACACGGCCACCGGCGCGCCCAGCCTTACCCGGAGCTTCGAGCCCGCCCGCCCCCCCGGAGGGGCTGCGGCGGGCGGCATCGACTGGATCCACGTCCGGCACGAGGAGGCGGCGGCGTTCGCGGCGTCCGCGGACGCGCAGGTGACGGGGGAGCTCGCGGTGTGCGCGGGCTCCTGCGGGCCGGGCAACCTGCACCTGATCAACGGTCTTTACGACGCGAACCGGTCCGGTGCGCCGGTCCTCGCGATCGCCTCGCACATCCCGAGCACCCAGATCGGCACCGGCTACTTCCAGGAGACCCACCCGGACCGGCTGTTCGTCGAGTGTTCGGTGTACGCCGAACTCGTCAGCTCCCCGGCGCAGGCGCCGCGGGTGGTGCACACCGCGATGCGGCACGCGCTCGCCGGGCCGGGTGTCGCGGTGATCACGCTGCCCGGCGATGTCGCGGACCGGCCCGCCGAGGGAACGCCCCCCACGCTGGTTCGGACCCGGCCGCCCGCGCTGGTCCCGGATGCCGGGGACGTCGCCGCCCTCGCCGACGCGATCAACGCCGCGCAGCGGGTGGCGATCTTCGCCGGGGCCGGGGTGCGCGACGCCCGCGACGAGGTCCTCGCGCTCGCCGAGCGGATCGGTGCGCCGATCGGGCACACCCTGCGCGGCAAGGAGTGGATCCAGTACGACAACCCGTTCGACGTCGGGATGACCGGGCTGCTCGGCTACGGCGCGGCGCACGACGGCATGCACGACGCCGACCTGCTGCTGCTGATCGGCACCGACTTCCCGTACGACCAGTTCCTGCCCGACGACGTTCGCACCGCTCAGATCGACAGTGACGCGGCGAAACTCGGGCGCCGCACCGGTCTGGACATCGCGGTGCACGGCGACACGGCCAGCACGCTGCGTGCGGTGGCGCCGCTGATCGAGCGCGCACCGGACCGCGCGTTCCTCGATGCGCAGCTGACGCGGCACCGCACGCTGATGGACCGGGTGGTCGGCGCCTACACCGGGGACGTGAGGCAGCGCAGGCCGATTCACCCCGAGTACGCGGCGGCACTGCTCGACGACCTCGCCGCGCCGGACGCGGTGATCACCGCGGACACCGGCATGTGCAACGTGTGGACCGCCCGCTACCTGAACCCGAACGGGCAGCGGCGGTTCCTGTCGTCGGCGCTGCACGGGTCGATGGCGAACGCGCTGCCGCACGCGCTCGGCGCCCAGGTGGCCTGCCCGGGGCGGCAGGTGATCTCGGTGTCCGGTGATGGTGGGTTGTCGATGCTGTTGGGGGAGTTGATCACCGTTGCGGCGACCCGTCTCCCGGTCAAGGTGGTGGTGTTCGACAACTCGACGCTCGGCATGGTGAAGCTGGAGATGCTCGTCGACGGACTGCCGGACTTCGGTGTCGACGTGCCCGGTGTCGACTACGCGGCGGTCGCGTCGGCGCTCGGGTTGTTCGCGCGCCGGGTCGAGGATCCCGCGGACGTCGAGGCCGGACTGCGGGCCGTGCTCGACCACGACGGCCCCGCCCTGCTTGACATCGTCACCGACCCGATGGCGCTGTCGCTGCCGCCGTCGATCAGCGCCGGTCAGGTGCGGGGTTTCGCGCTGGCGATGTCGAAGATGGTGATGAACGGCGGCGTCGGCGAGGCCGTGAAGATGGCGAAGTCGAATCTGCGCAACATTCCCCGGCCGTCGCAGTTCGGGTAGGGCGCGGCCCGGGTGACCCGGACGGCCCGTGAGGTGGCAACATGGACGGGTGTCGAACACCCGGGAATGTGCTGATGTGAAGGCCGCGCTGCTCGACGCGCGCGAGATCGATGCCGCCGCGACGCGAATTTCCGGAGTCGTCGAGGCGACCCCGCTGCAGTTCTGCCCCCGATTGTCCGCCGACACCGGCGCGCGGGTGTACCTCAAGCGGGAAGACCTTCAGGTGGTCCGCTCGTTCAAGATCCGCGGCGCCTACAACCTGATCGTGCAGCTCAGCGACGAGGAACGGGCCGCGGGCGTGGTGTGCGCGAGCGCGGGCAACCACGCGCAGGGCGTGGCGTTCGCGTGCCGCAGCATGGGCATCCGGGGCCGGATCTACGTCCCGTCGAACACGCCGCGGCAGAAGCGTGACCGGATCCTCGCGCACGGCGCCGGGTTCGTGGAACTGATCGCGACCGGCGAAACCTACGACGCGGCGGCGGAGGCAGCCGCGGACGACGCCCGCCGCACCGGGGCGACGATGGTCCCGCCGTTCGACGATCCGCGGACCGCGGCAGGTCAGGGCACGATCGCCGCGGAGATCCTGGACCAGCTGGGCGAGGAGCCGGGCACCGTGATCGTGCCGGTCGGCGGCGGCGGCCTGATCGCGGGCATCGCGACGTACCTGCACGAGCGGTCGCCCGCGACCGCGATCGTCGGGGTCGAGCCGAGCGGTGCCGCGTCGATGACCGCGGCGCTGGTCGCAGGCGCGCCGGTGACGCTGCCGGAGATCGACCCGTTCGTGGACGGGACCGCGGTCCGCCGGATCGGTGACCTGCCGTATGCGGTGCTGTCCGGGCTCGGGGTCGAGGTGGTCTCGCACAGTTCGCTGCCGCTGGTCACGCGCACCGCAGCGGGCGCGGGCAACGTCACGATGACGCACGCCGACGAGGGCGCGGTGTGCACGGCGCTGCTCGGGCTCTACCAGAACGAGGGGGTCATCGCGGAGCCGTCGGGTGCGCTGTCGGTGGCCGCGCTCGCGGACCTGCGCGTCGAGCCCGGCTCGACGGTGGTGTGCCTGATCTCGGGCGGCAACAACGACGTGTCCCGCTACGGGGAGATCCTCGAACGGTCCCTCGTCCACCTCGGCCTCAAGCACTACTTTCTGGTCAACTTCCCGCAGGAGCCGGGCGCGCTGCGACGGTTCCTCGGGGAGGTCCTCGGGCCGGAGGACGACATCACCCTGTTCGAGTACGTCAAGCGCAACAACCGGGAGACCGGGACCGCGCTGGTCGGCATCGAACTCGGGTCCGCCGACGGGATCAACGGCCTGCTCGAGCGGATGGCGGCCTCGCCGATGAAGGTCGAGCAGCTCGAACCGGGCTCGCCCGCCTACCGCTACCTGATCTGATCGGCGGCCGCGCGGCGAGCGGCCGCACCGCCGCCGTGACAGGGTGATTCCATGAGCCAATTCGACGAACTCCTCGCCGCCGTTCCCACGGGACTGTGGATCGACGGCTCACCGGGGGCCGCGGTGCGGGGCGGCACGTTCGCGGTACACGACCCGGCGACGGGGACGGTCCTCACCGAGGTCGCCGACGCGACGGCCGAGGACGCGCTGCGTGCCCTCGACGCCGCCAGCCGTGCGCAGCGTGAGTGGGCCGCGACCGCCCCCCGGGAGCGCGCCGAGATCCTCCGCGCCGCATGGCAACTCGTCACCGACCGGGCCGAGGACTTCGCCCTGCTGATGACCCTCGAAATGGGCAAGACGCTGGCCGAGAGTCGCGGCGAGGTTGCCTACGGGGCGGAATTCCTGCGCTGGTTCAGTGAGGAGGCGCCGCGGATCCAGGGCCGCTACACCACCGCGCCGTCCGGCAACGGCCGGATCCTGGTGACCAAGGCGCCGGTCGGGCCGTGCCTGGCGATCACGCCGTGGAACTTCCCGCTGGCGATGGGCACCCGCAAGATCGGTCCCGCGCTCGCGGCCGGCTGCACGATGCTCGTCAAACCGGCCTCGGAAACCCCGCTGACGATGCTGCTGCTGGCCCGGGTGTTCGCCGACGCCGGGCTGCCCGCCGGTGTGCTGTCGGTGCTGCCGACCTCCGACGCCGCCGCGGTCAGCGGTTCGCTGCTCGCGGATCCGCGGCTGCGGAAGGTGACGTTCACCGGCTCGACGGGGGTCGGGAAGACGCTGCTCGAGCAGTCCGCCGGGCAGGTGCTGCGGACGTCGATGGAGCTCGGCGGCAACGCGCCGTTCGTGGTATTCGACGACGCGGACGTCGACGCCGCCGTCGAGGGGGCGATGGCCGCGAAGATGCGCAACGGCGGCGAGGCGTGCACGGCAGCGAACCGGCTGATCGTCGCCAACGCGGTGCGGGAGGAGTTCACCGCGAAGCTCACCGACCGGATCGCGGCGTTGACCGTCGGGCCGGGCTACCGGGACGGCAGCGACATCGGGCCGCTGATCAACGAGAAGCAGCGCACCAGCGTCACCGACCTGGTCGACGACGCGGTCGCGGCGGGCGCCCGGATCCGGACGGGCGGCGGACCGGTGGACGGGCCCGGCTGGTTCTACCGGCCGACCGTCCTCGACAACGTGCCCACCGACGCCCGGATCGTGGCCGAGGAGATCTTCGGGCCGGTGGCGGCGATCACCGGGTTCGACACCGAGGACGAGGCCGTCGCTGCGGCGAACGGCACCGAGTTCGGTTTGGCCGCCTACATTTACACGCGGTCGCTGGACCGCTCCCTGCGGGTCGCGGACGCCCTCGAGACGGGCATGGTCGGCGTCAACCGGGGCGTGATCTCCGACCCAGCCGCCCCGTTCGGCGGCGTCAAGCAGTCCGGGCTCGGCAGCGAGGGCGGCACCGAGGGAATCGAGGAGTATCTCGAGACGAAATACGTTGCGCTGGAACTCTGATCAGTCGGGGTGTGGACGAGGCGCCGTCCACACCCCGGTGGTGTCAGTTGTTGATCGGGGTGAAGCCGCTGCCAGCGACGCCGCGCGGATTGAGATCATCCAGGATGTTCTTGGCCGAGGTGTTGACCCACGGCGGGATATCGGGTGTGGTCGCCGTGACGATGCCGACCCACTTGCCGGTACCCTTCAGTACCACCGGGCCACCGGAGTCACCGCCATTGAAGCCAGCCGCAGCGCGGATCATGCCGTTGCTGACGAAGGTGATGACGCCGCTGGAGGGGGTTGTGATAACCGTCGGAACGGTCATGAGGTCGGGGTCTCGATCGGTTCTGGCTCCGTACAGCTCGACATGGTTGAACAGGATTCCGGGCAGTGCCGGTGCGCCGCTCGCGTTGGTGTAAATGGAATTCACCTTGAGGGGTTTGCCGCCGCCTGCCGTGCTCGCGACCGGTTTACCAGCCTTGTCCAGCACCTGGCTCGAGAGCTGCACGTCAGGCGCGAACTCGATCACCATGTAGTCGGTTCGGCTGGTGGGGTCGGTCTGGTACGGGTTGTCGGCGCATGCTTCGTTGTCGCCACCGGTTTCACCGCTCTCGCAGGTGTCGGCGTCGACCCAGCGGATCCATCCGATCGGGTCGGGTGCTGGCGTGCCTGGGTGCTGCTGAGTCCACTTCGACGCGTTCTTGTCGTAGACGGGGTACTTGGAAAGGTCCTTATCGGATACCTCCACGCCGCGCGTCGGACCGGGGTGCAGCGGTGCGCCCCATTCCTTCGACCACGACGATTGGGTGCAGTGCCCGGCGGTGATCCCTACCTTGCGGCCAGCGGCATCGGTGCCGACGGGACCCAGGGTGCAGGACTTCGCCGCGGTGAACTTACCCGCGTCTCGCGCCGTCTCAAGGAAGTCCGTTCTGGCCTGTCCGCTGAGCTCATCGGGAACCGGGGTGAAATTGGTCCAGTCGCCGGTGAAGTCGAGGTACATCCCCGGGTACGCGGTCGGGACATCTCGGGGCTCGTATGCATTCCAGTTGTTTCCGTCGAGTGCGTCGATGATCAGTGCGTTGGCGGTTGTCGCCGTCGCAGTGGTTAGTCCCGCGGTGAGGGCCAGCGTGGCAAGTGTTCCGGCGAACATCCGGGTCGTGGTCGTGCGCGTCATGCGTTGTCCTGTCTGTGTACGGGCTGTGCGCGCGTGAGCGTACTGACAGGTCTGGTCTATCGGAGAAGATCGTGAAAATGCATGTGCAGCAGCTCTTTTGATGATCATCGATTCCGCAGGGGGTGGGGCGTTCGCTTGGCTCGTGCGGTTGTACTTCAGTTCGCGGTGTCCAGCACCGCGAACGAGTGGCCGGGCAGGACCGTCGCCGCGCCGGTCGGGTCCTGGGTCGGCGGGTCCCACCACAGCACCGGGGTGCCGCCGACGGGGACGGTCACCGGCTCGCTCCCGAGATTGCACGCCAGATGGATCGTGTTGCGGTGCAGCGCAATCCACTGGGCGTCCTCGTCGTAGTCCACCGCGACCCGGTCGAGCCACGGGTCGGTCAGGTCGGAGCGGTCGGCGCGCAGCGCGAGCAGGTCGCGGTAGCTGCGCAGCAGTCGGTCGTGTGGCGCCGCGTCGGGTTCGGTCCAGTCCAGTTTCGACCGATCGAAGGTGCGCGGGTCCTGTGGGTCCGGGATGTCGGTCGCGGGCCATCCGTGCGCCGCGAACTCCGCGACCCGCCCCGCCGCGGTCGCCGCCGCGAGGCCCGGCTCCGGGTGCGAGGTGAAGTACCGGAACGGCGTGCTGGCGCCCCACTCCTCGCCCATGAACAGCATCGGGGTGAACGGCGAGCACAGGACCAGCGCCGCCTTGATCGCGAGCTGGCCGAAGGTCAGGTAGGCGCCGGGTCGGTCGCCGGTCGCCCGGTTCCCCACCTGGTCGTGGGTGCAGGTGTAGGCGAGCAGGGCGCTGGCCGGGGTGCGTCGGATGTCGAGCGGCCGTCCGTGGGTGCGGCCGCGGAAGGTCGAGTAGGTGCCCGCGTGAAAATAGCCCTGCCGCAGCGTGGTCGCCAGGCACTGGAGGGAACCGAAGTCGCCGTAGTAGCCCTGACGTTCACCGGAGACGGCGGCGTGGATGGCGTGGTGGACGTCGTCGTTCCAGTGGGCGTGCAGGCCGTGCCCGCCCGCCGCCCGCGGGGTGATCAGGGTGGGGTCGTTGCGATCGGACTCGGCGATCAGGGTGAGCGGGCGGCCCAGGTGGGTGGACAGGGACTCGGTTTCGACGGCGAGCTGTTCGAGGAGATGGGTTGCGGTGCGGTCGACGAGGGCGTGCACCGCGTCCAGCCGCAGGCCGTCGATGTGGAAGTCCCGCATCCAGCGCAGCGCGTTGTCGATGACGAACCGGCGGACCGGACCGGAGTCGGGGCCGTCGAGGTTGACGGCCGCGCCCCACGCGGTGTCGCCGGCGGTGAGATACGGACCGAACCGGTCCAGGTGGTTCCCGGACGGGCCGAGGTGGTTGTGGACGACGTCGAGGAGCACGCCGAGACCGTGCCGGTGGCAGGCGTCGACGAACCGCTGCAGCCCGTCGGGCCCGCCGTACTGCTCGTGGACCGCGTACCAGAGCACGCCGTCGTATCCCCAATTGTGGGTGCCGTTGAACGCGTTGACGGGCATCAGTTCGACGAAGCCGACCCCCAGACGGACGAGGTGGTCGAGGTGTTCGGTGGCGCTGTCGAACGTCCCCTCCGGGGTGAACGTGCCGATGTGCAGTTCGTAGACGACGCTGCCCGCGAGTTGGCGTCCGGTCCAGCCGGTGTCGGTCCAGCGCGCCGGGTCGACGGAGTGCAGCATCGACGGGGCGTGGACGCCGTCCGGCTGGCGGGGTGAGCGTGGGTCGGGGAGCACGGTGGGATCCTCGTCGAGGACGAAGCCGTATCTGCCGCCCGGCTCGGCCGGGACGGTGGCGTGCCACCGGTCGCCCGGGCCGCGGACCATCTCGTGGAGTTCCCCGTCGACGTGGAGGCGGACGCGGTGCGGACGAGGGGCCCAGACGTCGAAGCGTCGTGCGCTGCTCATGCGACCAGGATGCCGGAATCGGGTGCCGTCGGGGAGCCGGACCGATTTGGTCAACCGTTCAATTGGTTGGGCGTCCAGTTTATTCGCGAAAGGGTTAACGATTGGCTAACGATGAGATCTTGTGTCACCCTCACGATGATTTCGGTGTAGGTTCCAATTTGAAATTGATTGCGCATCGACTGGTGCCCTCTCTGGTGCTCTTTCGGGCGGCTTGGGTCACTGTTCGGTCAAGATTCGGTCAAGTTGATGTGACTCTCAATTACGGTTCAGCTAACCGGGGAGGGTTGTCGAACGTGGCATATGTGAGTGCGTGGGGCCGCGACGGTGTGGACACCGCGTCGGGTGGGTCCTGGCGTGGCCGGGACGTCGCGGCGGCGTGTGAGATTCCGGGTTGCGGACGGCCGGTCGCGGCCGCGGGTGATGCGTGCGCGCACTGCCGGGTCGCGTATGCGACCACCCTCCCCTTCGGGGAGCGGAGGCCGATGCGGGCGTGCTGCTGGGTGTGCGGCGGGCACGCGGTCGACGCCGAAACGCCCTGCTCGGACTGTGCGCCGATTGTCGGGGCCCGAGCCGCCGTGACCGGATATGCCGTGGGGGCGGCCCCTGACATCTTCGGGGCGGCCTCGGTCGGCGGCGCCGAGCAGCGGCTCGCCTCCATCCGATAGCGCGGCCGCTCGATAGCGCAACCCGGGTTGTCAGGTTAGTCTTGACGTATCAGTCAAACTAACCTTGACAGGAGGCTTGTTGTGGACAGCCTGATCGAACGCGCGCTCGCCGCCGACATCGCCGACAGTGTGGACGCGGTGACCGCCGCTGGGCTGGCGGAGGTGGGCAGGCAGGCCGACGTGATCGTCGGCGCAGGACCGCTGCCCGGAACTCCGGAGTGGGTGGCGGAGGAGGGGACCGAGATCCCGGCCACCCGGCAGCTCGCCTGGCAGTTGACCTCGGTGCGGCTGCAACTCGCGGCGGGCCTCGACTGCTCCGACACGATCGTCGTGCTCCGCGCGGGCGGGGTGACCTGGTCGCTGATCGCCAGGGCGGCGGGCATCACCCGGCAGGCCGCGCACGAGCGATGGGGCGGGCGGGTTCGTGATGTCCTCGACCGCTACGGCGACGGCATGCCCGACAGCGTCGCCGACGACGAACCGCCGACCGGATAGGTCCGGCCGGCGGTTCGGGTGGAGCGGGGGATCAGCGCGCGGCGTTACCCAGATCGATCGGCATGTTGATGCCGGTGATGTGGTGTGCCTCGTCGGAGGACAGGAACGCGACGACGTTCGCGACATCCTCGGGTTCGCTGAAGCCGTAGGGCAGTGTCGCCATGAACGTCGGGGCGAGGGTGTCGGCGAAGCGCTCCATGAGCGGCAGCGCATCGGTCATCACCATGCCGGTGTTGACGCCGTACGGGTGGACGCTGTTGACGCGGATCTTGTGCATGCCGAGTTCGTTTGCCATGGTGCGGGTCAGCCCGGCGACGCCAGCCTTGCTCGCCACGTAGTGGCCGAAGAACGAGGCGCCGGTCAGGGCGGACACCGAGCTGGTGATGACGATCGAGCCGCCCTCGCCCTGCTCGATGAGCTTCGGGATCGCCGCCTTGCAGGTGAAGAACACGCCGGTCAGGTTGACGTCGATGGTCTCCTGCCACTGCTCCGGGGTGATCTCCCAGGACAGTGCCGCCGAGCAGATGCCCGCGTTCGCGACGACGTAGTCGAGGCGGCCGAACATCTCGAGGCCCGCGTCGAGGGCGGCGGTGACGGCGGCGAAGTCGCGGACGTCGGCCTTGGTGGCGACGATCTTGCCGCCCTGTTCCTCGACCAGGCGCACGGTCTCGGCGAGGTCCTCCTCGGTGGCGCCCGCGTAGGCGGTCGAGTCGAACTTCACGCACGCGTCGAGCGCGATGACGTTCGCGCCCTCGGACGCGAACTTCACGGCCTCGGCCCTGCCCTGCCCGCGGGCCGCGCCCGTGATGAATGCGACCTTGCCTTCGAAGCGATTGCCCATGTGCTTGACGTCCTCCAGGTACCGAAGATGAGTTGTGCTTCGCATCACGGTAGATGCTGAAACGGCACGGCGTGCCACTTTGTCTCGTTCAGTGGCATGTCGGCACGTCAGCTCAGGGTGAGCAGCGCGACCGGGCGCCGGACGAACAGGGTGGCGAGGTCGACGCGGCCGCGGTACACGGTTCCCGTCAACCGATCGGTCCACCTCCCCGGCGGCAGCAGCACGCTGGTCTCCGCCCATCCCCGCCCGAACAGCGACACCGACAGCCGGACCGCCAGCGCGATCACCTCCTCGCCGCGGCGGAACCCGACCAGGTGCCGCGCCGACGGGCCGTCCGCGACCACCGGCGTGTAGCTGCCGCCGACGAAGCACCCCGGTCGTTCCCGGCGCAGTCGCAGCGACTCCCGCACCACCAGCAGCTTGACCGACTCGTCGACCGCGGTGCCGGGGTCGACGCGGGCGAGCAGGCGCCGCCGCACCTCGAACCCGACCGGACGCCGGTTGTCGGGGTCGACGAGCGAGTCCTCCCACAGTTCGGTGCCCTGGTAGACGTCGGGAATGCCGGGCCCGGTGAGCTGCAACAACTTCTGGCCGACGGAGTTCATCCTGCCGTGCACGGTGAGGCGACGGACCAGCGCCGACATCGACCGCGCCGCAGGCCCCCGCAGCACGGCGTCGATCCAGTCGCGCACCCGCGTCTCGTATGCCTCGTCAACGGACACCCAGTCGGTGTGGACGGCGGCCTCACGGACCGCCTTCGTTGCGTACTCGTGCAGACGCCGTCGCAGCGCCGATGTCGGTTCACTGTCCGCGGGCCACACCCCGAACATCGTCTGCCACAGCAGCAGTCCGGTCGTTGGGTCCGGGCTCGGCGTCGAGTGTTCCCAGTCGTCAACCGACCGGGCCCACAGCTCCGCGACCTGGGATAGCACCGAGATCCGGGCGCGGACGTCCTCGCCGCGCTTGGTGTCGTGGGTGGAGAGGGTCGTCATCGCCGCGGGCCACAGCCGAGCCCGCTCGGCCTGCAGCAGGTGGAACTGCGGCACCGGGATCGCGAACCGGCCCGGATCGCCCCCGACCTCCTGCAGTGAGATCAGCCGCGCGGTCCGGTAGAACAGCCGATCCTCGACCGCCTTTGCTGCCGCCGCGCCGCACAGCTGCTGAAGGCGGGTCGCGGCCTCACCGCCCGCCGCGGCGGCCCCGGCGAGCGCGGCAATGGCGGCGGCGAGATCCGGTCGGGCCGCGGTGGTCTCGCCGATGGCGGTCGTGAGCACCCCCGCGGTGGTGGCGTAGTCGGTGCGGTAGACCGGGATCCGGGCCACCGTCTCGATCAGGGCGTCCGTCTCTATCAGGGCATCGGCCAGCGGCGCGGTGCCGCCGGGGATCCCGCCGTCGCGGCGGATCGCCTCGACGAGCCGCTCGACCTCCGGTTTCAGTCCGCCCGACAGGATTTCGCGCTTTGCCACGATGGCCGCGTCGGCGAGGGCGACGGCATCGCCCCGATTCCCGGTCCGGTCGAGGTGCAGCCGGGTCAGCGGCGCTTCCCCCGACGGATCGACGAACACCCCGCCGAACTCGGCGAGGGCGTCGTATCCGGTGGTCCCGTCGATCGGGAGGGACGGGTCGAGTCGCTCACCCGCGCCGAGGATCTTCTCGATCACCAGCCATCGACGCGGACCAAGAATCGACCGCAGCCTGGTGAGGTAGCCCGACGGGTCGGCGAGACCGTCCGGGTGGTCGACGCGGACGCCGTCGACAAGGTCCTCCGCGAACCAGGTCGCGGGCTCCCGGTGGGTTGCCTCGAAGACCACCGGATCCTCCTGCCGCAGCGCGGCAAGCGAGTCGACGGTGAAGAACCGCCGGTACCCGATCCGTCCGCTGCGCCACGGCACCAGCTCATATGCCTGACGGCCGTGCACCCGCGCGGCGTCGTCGCCAGCACCGGCCGTGCCGGGCGCGACCGGGAACCGGTGGTCGTGGTACACCAGTTCCGGGTCCGCGCCGGGGAAGTGCGTGCCCGAGTCCGGGATGTGGAGCCGCAGCGCGTCCGCATCGTCGCCGAGGATCGGGATCTCGAAACGTCCCCGGCTCCAGTCGATGTCGAAGTGGTCGGCGTGCGGCGAGTCGCGACCGCGGCGCAGCACGTCCCACCACCACCGATTCTGCTCGGGCGCCGCGACCCCGACATGATTCGGGACCAGGTCGACGACCACCCCCATCCCGCGGGCGCGCAGGTCGGCGACGAGTGCCTCGAGTGCGGGACGGCCACCGAGCGCCGCAGCCACCCGGGTCGGATCCGTGACGTCGTACCCGTGGGTCGACCCGTCGACGGCCGTCGCCACCGGGGACAGGTACACGTGCGAGACGCCGAGATCCTGCAGGTACCCGGCCAGTTCACGGACCCGCCGCAGATCCAACAGGTCCGGCCGCAGCTGCAGTCGGTAGGTGGAGGTGACCGCCTGCACGTCAGGCCGCCCGGCGCAGGACCGCCAGCGCCCGCGCGCCCACCTGCACCGATCCGCCGCCGCGGACCGTCTCGTCGGAGCGGCCGGTCGGGGTGGTCGTGTCCAGGACGACGTCCCAGCGGTCGCCGCCGACGGCGCGGTCGCCCGCGGAGGGCACCGCGAACTCGATCCCCTGGTCGTGCGCGTTGAAGCACAGCAGGAACGAGTCGTCGGTCACCGGTTCGCCGCGGTGATCCGGTTCGCGGATCGCGTCACCGCCGAGGTACGCGGACAGCGACCGGCCGAACCCGCTGTCCCAATCCCGTTCGGTCATCTCGACTCCGGTCGGGGTGAGCCACACGATGTCGCGGTCGGCGCCGCCGGCGGGACGGCCCTCGAAGAACCGGCGCCTGCGGAACACCGGGTGTGCGGCCCGCAACCCGATGACGGTGCGGGTGAACTCCAGCAGATCCGAATTCGATTCCGCCAGAGACCAGTCCATCCATGTCAGCGGCGAGTCCTGGCAGTACGCGTTGTTGTTGCCGCGTTGGCTGCGGCCGAACTCGTCGCCGTGCGCCAGCATCGGCGTGCCCTGGCTCAGGAACAGGGTCGCGAGCAGGTTGCGACGCTGCCTCGCGCGCAGCGCGAGGATCTCCGCGTCGTCCGTCGCGCCCTCCACCCCACAGTTCCAGGAACGGTTGTGGCTCTCCCCGTCACGATTGTCCTCACCGTTGGCGAGGTTGTATTTGTCGTTGTAGGACACCAGGTCCGCGAGGGTGAACCCGTCGTGCGCGGTGACGAAGTTGATGCTCGCCCCCGGCCGCCTGCTGGTCGCCTCGTACAGGTCCGACGACCCGGTGAGGCGGGAGGCGAACTCGCCCAACGTCGACGGGACACCCCGCCAGTAGTCGCGGACCGTGTCCCGGTACTTGCCGTTCCACTCGGTCCACAGCCCGGGGAAGTTTCCGACCTGGTAGCCGCCCTCGCCGACATCCCACGGTTCCGCGATCAGCTTCACCTGGCTGACGATCGGATCCTGCTGCACCAGGTCGAAGAACGCGGACAGCCGGTCCACGTCGTGCAGTTCCCTGGCCAGCGTCGAGGCAAGGTCGAAGCGGAACCCGTCGACGTGCATCTCGGTGACCCAGTACCGCAACGAGTCCATGATCAGCTGCAGGGTGTGCGGGTGCCGGGCGTTCAGGCTGTTGCCGGTGCCGGTGTAGTCCAGGTACCGGGACCGATCGCCGTCGACGAGCCGGTAGTAGGCGGCGTTGTCGATGCCCCGGAAGTTCAGCGTCGGGCCGTGCTCGTTGCCCTCCGCGGTGTGGTTGTAGACGACGTCGAGGATCACCTCGATGCCCGCCGCGTGGAACGCGCGCACCATCGCCTTGAACTCGGCGACCGCACCGGACGCCTTCGCCGCCGACGAATACTCCACGTGCGGGGCGAAGAACCCGACGGTGTTGTACCCCCAATAGTTGCGCAAACCCCGATCGAGCAGGACCTGATCGTGCAGGAACTGGTGCACCGGCATCAGCTCGATCGCCGTCACCCCCAGCCCGGTGAGATGGTCGACGACCACCGGGTGCGCGAGACCGGCGTACGTCCCCCGCAGCTCCGCGGGCACGCCCGGATGCGTCGCGGTCATGCCCTTGACGTGCGCCTCGTAGATCACCGTCTCGTGGTACGGCCGTCGCGGCGACCGGTCGGACCGCCAATCGAAGTACGGGTTGATCACCACCGTGGTCGCCGCGGGGCCCGCGGTGTCCGGGGAGGTGAGGTGAGCGGCGTTGAGGCTGGCGACGTCGAACGCCTTGCCGTAGGGATCGAGCAGCAGAATGCTCGGGTCGCACCGGTGCCCGAACGCCGGGTCGGACGGTCCGTGCACCCGGAAGCCGTACCGCTGCCCGGGAACGACGCCGGGCAGGTACGCGTGCCAGACGTAGCCGTCGACCTCGGTCAGGGCGATCCGCTCCTCGACACCGTCCCGGTCGATCAGGCACAACTCGACCGACTCGGCCACCTCGGAGAACAGCGAGAAGTTGGTGCCTGCGCCGTCATAGGTCGCGCCGAGCGGGTAGGCGCTCCCCGGCCACGCCCGGACCCGCGTCGGGGCGGGCGGATCGCTGCGCTCCATGCTCGCACCCTAGCCTCGATGCGGCATCCGGTCGCACCGGGCAGTCACCACCAGCCGCTGGCCCGGCCCAACTGTCGGTCGAGTTCGGGGGCGAGGGTGCGCGCGTAGGCGGTGCTCAGATGGTTGCTGTCCCGGTACACCAGAATGTTGCCTTCCACCACCCGGCAGCGGTCGGTCCGGCACACCCAATCCGACAGGTCGAGGGTGTGCGCGAGCGGCAGGTCCGCGGTCGCGGCCAGCGACGGGTCGACCTCGGAAAACACCCGGGCGCGGTCGATTCCGCAGCTCACGCTGGTGCCACCCGCCGCGAGACAGTCCGCGGCCCGATAGTTCACCGAATTCTCGGACAGCCACGGGGTGTCCCGGATCAGGGCCATCGGGATGCCGAGCTCGGAGAGCCGCGTCCACAGTCGGACGTACCCGTCGGGGGTGTGCTCACCCGGCTCGTAGGCGGGCAGCGGGCGGGTGGCGGTGCTGAACACCAGGTCCGGCGGCGCGGCGGCCAACGCGTCGACGACGCCCTCCGACCAGGCCTCGCACTCCTCGGGCTCGGCGCCTGGCGCGGCGAGCATCACCGGGCAGCCCACCTTCATGTAGGTCTCCAGCCGCAGCCCGCGATCGCGGGCGATGATCTCGAGCGCGGGGAACCAGTGTTCGGAATGGGAGCCGCCGATCACCGCGATGGTGCGGGTGGCGGCGGGATTGCCGTACACGCAGTGCACCGCCTCCAGCTCGCCGCCGCCCGGCAGGCAGCCGTCGGCGGTGGTGACCGGCAGATCCAGGTGCGCGACGTACCGGGACGGCTGCTCCACGCGGGGCGGGGCCTCGACCCCGCCGATGATCGCGGCCGCACCCGGATAGCGGTCCGCGTCGAGTGCGGCGATCCTGTGCAGCTGGTCCGACTCTGACGCGACGATGCCGATCCAGGTGGTCGTCGCGGCCACCACCGCGACCCCGAGCGCGCACACGCCGCCGACGAGTGCCCGCCGCCGCAGTGACGGCGCGCCGCGGCGGATCGGCTCCTCGACCAGCCGGGTGGTGAGTTCCGCGAGGACCAGCGAGATCCCGATGACGAGCAGGCCGCTGCGCAGGCCGATGGTCGGGCGGTCCATGGCGATCAGCGTGAAGATCAACACCGGCCAGTGCCACAGGTACAGCGAGTACGCGATGTCACCGAGCCGCTGCAGCGGCGGCGACGCCAGCAGCCGCGCGGCGGGGGTGTCGAGGGTCGCCGCGCCCGCGACGATGACCGCGATCGTCGCGCCGACGGGCACCAGCGCCCACGGTCCAGGGAAGTCGCTGCGGCCGTCGAGCACCATGCCGGTCGCGACGATCGCCGCAACGCCCGCGACCCCGAGCAGCGCCCGGATCACCCGCGGCACCCGCAGGTACGGCGCGATGCAGGCGAGCAGCCCGCCCGCGAGCAGCTCCCACAACCGCGCCCCGGTGTCGTAGTACATCCACGTCTGCGGCCGCTCGCCGAAGGTGGCGTAGGCGAACGAGACCGCGGTCGCGACCGCGAGCAGCGCGATGACCGGCCCCCGGACCGCGATCCGGCGCATCCGCAGCAGCCACGCCAGCGTGAACACCACCGCAAGCGCGAGCAGGTAGAACTGGCCCTGCACCGCGATCGACCACAGGTGCTGGAGCGGGCTGACCGACGGATCCGCAGCGAGGTAGTCGCTTGCCGTCTCCGCCAGATGCCAGTTCTCCCAGAACAACAGCGCCGCGCGACCCTGCTCGGCGAGCGCCAGCCAGGCCGTCGGCGCGATCAGCAGGGCGGCGGCGACCGTCGTCGCGGCCAGCACCAGCACCAGCGGCGCCAGCAGTCGGCGGGCGGTGCGCAGCAGGACCGGACGCGGATCCAGCGAACCCGCGGACTCCGCACCGCGCACCAGTGAGCCGATGAAGAAGAACCCGGCGAGGGCGAGGAAGACGTCGACGCCACCGGACACCCGCCCGAACCAGACGTGGAACACCACCACGAGCGCGATCGCTAGGCCCCGCAGGCCGTCTAGGTCGGCGCGGTGCGTCGAGCGGGTCGCGGGCGTGGGGAGAGCGGTCGTGGTGACGGGTGCGGTCGTGCGGACGGGCAAAGCTCTCCCTCGGTGCCTGCGGTGTATCGAGTTCGGGTGTGTCGGGCTCGGGTGTCGACCGCAGAGTCTAAGAGAGTGGCCGGGACCCCCACCCCACGCGTCGCGTTGCACGGTCAGGCTAACGTCGCACCGTGTGAGCACCGCGCGCTACTCGCCCGAACGCATCTCGGCCCTCGACGCCGCCCACCTGTGGCATCCGTACGGGGCGTTCCCGGCGAGCACCGACCCGCTTGTGGTGGAGAGCGCGCTCGGCACCCGGCTCCGCCTCGCCGACGGCCGCGAACTCGTTGACGGGATGAGTTCCTGGTGGGCGGCCGTCCACGGCTACCGGCATCCGGTCCTCGACGCCGCCGTCACCGCGCAGCTCGGGCGGATGAGCCACGTGATGTTCGGGGGGCTGACCCACGAACCGGCCGCCCGGCTCGCGGAACTGCTCGTCGCGATCACCCCCGACGGTCTGGACAAGGTGTTCCTCGCCGACTCCGGGTCGGTGTCCGTCGAGGTCGCGATCAAGCTGGCGTTGCAGTATCAGCGGGCCATCGGGCGGCCGCGGCGGCACCGGCTGCTGACCTGGCGCGGCGGCTACCACGGCGACACGTTCGCGCCGATGAGCGTCTGCGATCCGGACGGCGGCATGCATTCGATGTGGACCGACGTGCTGGCCGGGCAGCTGTTCGCGCCGGCCCCGCCGCGCGCCTTCGACGCCGACTATGTCGCCGCGTTTGAGGAGCTGCTGGTGCGGCACGCCGATGAGCTCGCCGCCGTCATCGTCGAGCCGGTCGTGCAGGGTGCGGGCGGCATGCGGTTCCACGATCCGCGCTATCTCGCCGAGCTGCGCCGGATGTGCGACGAGCACGGGCTGCTGCTGATCTTCGATGAGATCGCGACGGGTTTCGGGCGCACCGGCGAACTGTTCGCCGCCGACCACGCGGGCGTCGCACCCGACATCATGTGCGTCGGGAAGGCGCTGACCGGCGGATACCTGACCCTGGCCGCGGTGCTGTGCACGACCGGGATCGCCGAGGCGATCAGCGCGGGGGAGGGCGGCGGGGTGATGCACGGGCCGACGTTCATGGGGAACCCGCTCGCCTGCGCGGTCGCGGTTGCCGCGGTGGAGTTGCTGCTGTCGCGGGACTGGCGGTCCGAGGTCGCGGCGGTGGGTGCGGGGCTCGACGCCGGACTGGCTCCGGCCCGCGACCTGCCCGGGGTCGCCGACGTGCGGACGTTCGGTGCGATCGGCGTGATCGAGATGGTCGAGCCGGTGGACATGCGCACGGCGACCGCCGCCGCCGTCGGCACCGGGGTGTGGCTGCGCCCGTTCGGAAAGCTGATCTACGCGATGCCGCCGTACGTGTGCACGCCCGACGATGTCGCCGCGATCGCGGGCGGCATGGTCGCGGCGGCGCGGAGTCAGGGGGAGGGAGGGGCGGCCGCGTCGTCGCAGTGTTGAGCGGTGGCATGCAGGCTTGAACACCGTTCAAGTGAGCGCGTATGGTGCGCAGTCGTGGCATTTCATGACGCTCTGAGTTGGTTCGACGACCAGGCAGCCGCCCGGGAGGCGGCAGGCCTGCGACGCGTACTGCGGCCCCGGACGGCGGGGTCGACGCTGGTCGACCTCGCGTCCAACGACTACCTGGGCCTCGCGCGGCACCCCGAGGTGCTCGACGCCGCCCAGGTCGCGCTGCGCCGCTGGGGCGGCGGGTCCACCGGCTCCCGGCTCGTCACCGGCACCACCGCCGAACACGAGCTGCTTGAACGCGAACTCGCCGCGTTCGTCGATGCCGAGGCCGGGCTCGTCTTCGCCAGCGGGTACGCCGCCAACCTCGGCGCCGTCACCGCGCTCGCCGGTCGGGACACGCTGATCGTGTCCGATGCGGGGTGCCACGCCTCCCTCGTCGACGCCTGCCGGCTGTCCCGGTCACGGGTCGTCGTCACCCCGCACGCCGATGTCGATGCGGTCGCGACCGCGCTCGCGACCCGCACCGAACCGCGGGCGCTGGTGCTCACCGACTCGGTCTTCAGCGCCGACGGCGATCTCGCCCCACTGCTGGCGCTGCACCGCGCGTGTCGTGAGCACGGCGCGCTGCTGCTGGTGGACGAGGCGCACGGCATCGGGGTCCGCGGCGACGGCGGACGCGGGCTGGTGCACGAGGTCGGTCTCGCGGGGGAACCCGACGTGGTCGTCACCGCGACCCTGTCGAAATCGCTTGCCGCGCAGGGCGGCGTCGTCCTCGGCGACGCGCGGATCCGGGCGCACCTGATCGACACCGCGCGCACGTTCATCTTCGACACCGGCCTCGCCCCCGCCGCGGTCGGCGCGGCCCGCGGGGCGCTGGCGGTGCTGCGGCGTGAACCCGAACGGGCCGCCGCCGTCCTCGGCCGAGCCCGCGACCTCGCGCGGATCACCGGGGTACCGGATCCCGAATCCGCTGTGGTGTCCGTGATTCTCGGTGACCCGCAGGTCGCGTATGACGCCTCCCTCGCGTGCCTGGACCGCGGCCTGCAGGTCGGGTGCTTCCGGCCGCCGTCGGTGCCGGCCGGGACGTCGCGGCTGCGGCTGACGGCGCGCGCGAACCTGACCGACCCCGATCTTGAGGTCATTGGGTCGGTGCTTGTCGAGGTACTGTCGTCGGCGGCCCGACCGAGCGTGGTGCCCGCATGAGCATCCTGTGCGTCACGGGGACCTCGACCGATGTCGGAAAGACCGTCGCCACCGCAGCACTCGCGGCCTGTGCGCTCGCCGACGGCCTGTCGGTCGCCGTGTGCAAGCCCGCGCAGACCGGGGTCGCCGTCGGTGCGGACGGGGATCTGTCCGAGGTGCAACGGCTGTCGGGTGTGGTCGACGTGGTGGAGTTGGCGCGGTACCCGGAACCGTTGGCGCCGGACACCGCCGCCCGGCGCGCGGACCTGCCGATGTTGGAGCGCGGGGCGGTGGTCGCGGCGGTCCGTGCCCTGGATGCGGCCCACGACCTGACGATTGTGGAGGGTGCGGGCGGACTCCTGGTCCGCCTCGGTGCGGGCGGATTCACCCTCGCCGACGTCGCCGCCGACCTCGGCGCCCCGCTGCTGCTCGTCGCCGCCGCCGGGCTCGGCACCCTCAATCACAGTGCCCTCACCGTCGCGGCCGCCCGGCAGTCGGGGGTCGGCGTGGCCGGGACGGTGATCGGATCCTGTCCCGCGGAACCCGACCTGGCGATGTGCTGCAACATCGACGATCTTCCTGAGGTGACGGGGGTTCCGGTGGTCGGGAGGATCCCGGAGGGTTCCGGGCGGCTCGACCGTGGGGCGTTCACCGCCGCGGCTCCGGGCTGGCTGGACGGTGTAGCTGCGCTTGTCGGGGCAGCTGCGCTTCGCGGTGCATCGGCGCCGGTCCGGCCGTCGCGGAGTGGGCACAAGCGGCGCGGCTGACCGGCCCGTTGGACCGTGTGCACGCCTTGATATCGGGAGGCCCATGGGAGGCCCATTGTCTGAGTTCAGGACATGCAGGACAGTTGATGTCCCAGGACATCGAGGACACCTGACAGCCCGCTCCCTGCAACAGTCGGGGATGGGCGGAAAAGGGTTTTCAATGAATCCGGACATCGTCGCGGCAGTCGCACAGCACACAGGCGGGACACGAGTGAACGTGTCCCGCCTGTGCCGCGAGCACGGCATCTCCCGCAACACCTTCTACACGCTCGTCAACCGATTCCGAGACGAGGGAGCTGGCGCCTTCACCACCCGCTCGACTCGACCCCACACAAGCCCGACCACCACAGCGGCACACGTGTGCGAGGCGATCGTGCGGGCCCGCAAGGAACTCGACGACGAAGGGCTCGACAACGGTCCGATCTCCATCGTCTGGCGCCACGAGGACGAGGGCCTCGAACCGGTACCGTCACGGTCCACGGTGTACCGGGTGCTCACCGACCGAGGCCTCATCGTCCCGCAGCCCCGCAAGCGGCCCCGCACCCGCCGCAGGTTCGAGTTCGCCGAACCGAACGGTTGCTGGCAGATCGACGGACTCGAGCACTACCTCGCCGACGGCAGCAAGGTGTGCATCCTGCAGGTTCTCGACGACCACTCGCGCCTGGACGTATGCTCCTACGCCGCCCGCGCCGAAACCTCCGCCGACGCCTGGGCGGCGCTCGAGCGCGCCATGGACGGGCACGGTATCCCCGCCAACCTGCTCTCCGACAACGGTCTGGCGTTCTCCGGCAAACACCGCGGGTCGATGGCGGAGATCGAACGCAACCTCGCCGCCCTCGGCACGACGACGATCGCGTCGTCCGTCGCCCACCCGCAGACCTGTGGGAAGAACGAACGCGCGCATCGGACGTTGCGCAAGTGGCTGTCCAAGCAACCACCCGCGGCGACACTGGCCCAGTTGCAGGTCCAACTCGACCGCTACCGGGAGGTCTACAACAACCGACGTCACCAAGGCATCGGCGGCATGACCCCGAAAAAGCGTTGGGAGGCCACACCTCCCGCGCATCCGGTCCATCGGAAGGGTGCTCGGTCGGGCTGTGTCGAACGTTCCGTGTCGGGTACCGGAGTGGTTCAGTTCGATGGGCTGGTGATCGTCATCGGTCGCCGGTACAAGAACACCACCGCTGCCGTCTACTGGCAGGGCGATCGTGTCACCGTCATGATCGGCGACACGATCGCCCGCTCTCTTACACTCGACAGGACCACCAGGTATCAGAAACTGTCCTCGAAGTCCTGAGACAGATCTGTCCTGGATGTCCTGAGACATGACAATATCGGGAGGCCCATCCTCGACAGCACTGTCCGATCCTGCTCCGTCCGTCGAGGCGACGGTGGCCGCCACCGCGGCGGCGATCGTCGGTTGGGTCGGTGGGGTTCTGTGCGACGGATACTTCGTGTTCTCGCAACTCTCGCGGTGAGGCCCGCCGGTTCCACCCGAGGGTGTGCCGTGCGGACTCGGCAGCGACGGGGCGCACGTACCCCGACCGGCCCGGTCCGCGACCCCTGGTGGGGTCGTGGTCCGGGCCGGATCTGTTCGGTTGCTGGAGGACTCGCTTCACCCGACGTGGATGAGCTGTCTTCGGTTGTGGGCGGGGACGGGTTGTCGATCGGGGTCGACCCATCGCGGGGGAGTGAACCTGGGGGTGCCCCCTGCACGAAGTGCTTGGGGGAGGGTGACCGTCGGCGCCGATGCGGACCTGCCAGTCGCCCTTGTGGATGAATCTGTGGTGGAATCGGCAGAGCAGCACCAGATTTGACAGCTTCGTCGGCCCGCCGTTCGACCAGTGGTGGATATGGTGACCGTCGGTCCACGCGGCGGGTCGGCCGCAGCCCGGAAAGGCGCATCCGCAGTCTCGGGCGTCGAGGGCGCGCCGGATGCGGCGGGGGATGACGCGGGTGGTGGTCCCGACGTCGAGGGGCTTGCCGTTGGCGTCCATCGAGATGGCGGTGACGGTGGCGTCGCACGAGATCATGACGGCGGTGCTGATGCCGATCGGTCCCAGCCACGGCATCCATGACGGCCCGCGGCGGATGTAGGAGCGGGCGCGATGATCGTCGGCGGGTTCGGTACTGCCGCACCCCGAGTCGTGCGCGTCGTCTGGGTTCCGCGAGTCGTCGGATCGGGGATCCACGCGCTCGTGACCCGAGGCCCGGTTCCTGTTTCCGTTGGCGTTGCCGGTCGCGCGGGCAGCGGCAGTGGCAAGGTCGTTCACGCCGACGAAGATCGTCATGTGCGGCTTCTCGCCGCCTTCGCCGGGAGCCTGACCGGAGTCGAGGAAGTGGCGGACGATGTCGGAGAGGGCGTCGGCGCGGCGCTGGGGTGCGCTGCGCGGGTCCTCGGATTGGTCGCCGTGGGTGTTGTTGCGTCCGGGCCGCGGTGCGGAGAGCGCGGACAGGGCGCTCAGCAGTTGCTCGCCGGTGACCTTGTCGAAGTGGCCCTTGACGCGGACCCGCCCGCCTGCGGTCGGTGACGCGAAGAACTCGTTTAGCTGCTCGTTCTCGTCGTCAGGGGGTGGGCCGTCGTGATCGCGTTCGAGCATGGACTTCAGGGCGGCGACCCGGTTCGCGGTGTCGGCGGAGTGCTCCTGTTCGGCGCTGGCGACGAGGTAGTCGGTGCACTGCTGTGTGCATTCGGCCACCGGGTCGATGTACTCGCCGTTTGAGTGGTCGGGGTCGATGCCGGCGAGCAGGTCGGGGATTGCGTCGAGAAGATTGGTGATTGCCCGGACCTGATCGGCGTCGACGGAGCCCGAGGTGAAGGCGTCGGCGATGTCGGGACGGTTGTGCAGGCTCTGTCCGGCGGCGATGATCCGCTTGGCCTGCCCGGGGGTGAGCTTGCAGGATTCGGACAACCAGGCCTGGGTTGACGATGCCCCGAGGGTGGTGGGGATCGAGCGTTCGTGAATCTCGTGGACCAGGCGGACGCGGAGGGCATCGAGCAGGCGCAGGTGGTGCGACAGTTCCGGGACTAATGCCAGCAGAGTCTGCTCGTCGAGGCGCCACGGCTCCACCCGGGTGGGTGTCGTGAGCATCTCGTCGAGTTCCATGGCCCAACTCTACTCGCACAGCCGTTCGATCGCAAGGTTGTTCGACGTCTGTTCTATTGCTGCGCAACAATATTCGGAATAGGAACGCGGCGCTAGCCGTCACTGTCGCCGGGCAGGGGGTCTAGTTCTTTGATGAACGGGCGCTGCGTCGGAAACGTGACCTCTGGACTTGGTGCTCGTCAGTCGGATGCTCGACGGAAGGGTGAAGGGGGCTGCTGCGCCTGGTGGTGCAGCAGTCCCGAACCTCGCACAGCCGCATCCCGGGCTGTCGCTCGTCGGTCAGATCCGGTGTCCGGTCTGCATTCGTGCGAGGTCACTGCGTAGGTGCCGCTGCCTCGGCGGTGCGGGTTATCAGGTCGATCAACTGCATGGCAGCGCGATCTGTCCGGTCGATATCGCCAGTGATGAGCCTGTCCTGCAGGATCCCGCGGAGCCCTGCGACCGCAACCGTCGCGTGCGACGCCGCATCCCGCGGGGTGCATCCACACCGCACGATGGCGTCAGTCACGGCTCCGACGAGGCGGTTCATTGCCGAACGGGCGAAGTCCTCATAGAGGCCATGTTGTTGGGGCGCTACACCGATGACCTGCAGGAGTATTCCCGCGCTGATCGAGGACTCGCCCACGGTTGTCGACGTCCAGAGCTCCTCCAGGTGCAGGCGCAGGCTGTCGGGATCGGACACCCACTCCAGGGGTGCGCCGAGGTCGGGATGCTGCGTTGCCAACGCCTGCACCAGCAGTTCTTCCTTGGTGCCGAAGTAGTAGATGAGCATGCGGGAACTGGTTCCCAGTGCGGCCGCCAGCGGGCGTAGCGAGAGGTCGACTAGGCCGTGCTCACTGATGTACCTGACGACGTCGCCGAGCAGGTGGATTCGTTTGTCGTGATCGAGCGGACGCGCCATGCCTTGACTGTAGCGAACGGTACAGGTATTGATGTCGACCATGAATGTAGCGAGTGGTACAGAAACGGGTGGTGGTCGATCGGTCGTCGTGACCGCGATGGCCGCGATGACCTCGCTCGCCGATGATGTGGATTCGACGTGGTCGGCCCTGCTGGAGGGGCGCAGTGGGATCCGGTCACTCGATGCGCCGTTTGTTGCCGATTACGGTCTGCCCGTGGCGATCGGCGGCACGCTGGTCTCCCACCCCTCCGCACAGCTCACCCGCGTCGAACAGCGTCGGTTGTCCTTCGTTGAGCAGTGCGCGTTGACCCTCGCCCGCCGACTGTGGCGTGAGGCGGGGACCCCGAACGTGGACGACGAGCGGCTCGCCGTCGCGATCGGGACCGGACTCGGTGGGGGTGAGGCCTTGATCGGCGCGGTCGATGCGCTGCGGGAGGGCGGGTACCGGAAGGTTCCCCCGATGTCGGTGCCCATGGTCATGCCCAACGGTCCGGCGGCGACCGTCGGGCTGGAGATCGGCGCGAAAGGTGGTGTGTACACGCCAGTCTCGGCGTGCTCGTCCGGATCGGAGGCGGTCGCGCAGGCATGGCGCCTGATTCGGGCCGGTGACGCCGACGTCGTGGTCGCTGGCGGCGTCGAGGGGCAGATTGACGCAGTGTCGATTGCGAGTTTCTCCATGATGCGCGCGATGAGCACCCGCAATCACGAGCCCGAGCGCGCGTCACGGCCATTCGACAGGGACCGCGACGGCTTCGTGTTCGGTGAGGCGGGAGCGCTGTTGCTGCTCGAATCCGAGGAGCATGCCCGTGCCCGCGGCGCCACCATTCACGGTCGGGTGCTCGGCGCGGGGATCACCTCCGACGCGCACCACATCGTCGCCCCCGACCCGCAGGGGGCTGGGATCGCGCGAGCGATGCGCGGCGCATTGGCCACCGCGTCGTTGACGAGTGCTCAGGTCGATCACGTCAATGCCCACGCCACGTCGACGCCGGTCGGCGATGCCGCGGAAGCGGTAGCCATCTCCGCCGTTGCCCCGCACGCGTCCGTCTACGCATCCAAGTCCGCGCTCGGTCACTCGATCGGGGCGGTCGGCGCGCTCGAGGCGATCATCAGCATTCTGACTCTGCGGGACCAGATCGTGCCGCCCACGCTCAACCTCGACAATCTGGACCCCGCAATCGATCTGGACGTGGTGTGCGCATCCCCGCGTCGCCAGACGATCGAGTACGCGGTGAGCAACTCGATCGGATTCGGTGGACACAACGTCGCGCTGGCATTCGGGCGGGTCCAGTGATGGTCGCGGTCGGCGTCCGGCGTGTGTCTCGCGCGTCGCGCAGGCGCGACGGCGTCCCGACTTTCGTGCCCGCGGGCCCGGCAACTGCCGTACTGTGAGAGCCATCACATCCTCTGTGGTTGGAGGTTCACATGTCCACCAGCGAAGTGATGGAGCTGCACCGCACCATTGGACACCTGCGCCAGTGCGTCGGCTCGTTGCGGAACATGTACGGCGACGCGTCGGTGGTCCGCCGGCTCGCCAACGACGTCGAACGCCTCGGGATCGACGCCGGTGACCTCGACGAGTCGCCGCCGCGGCTCGCGCATCCGGTCGGTGCGTCGGAGCGGGTCGCGGTCCCGGAGGGGCCGTACGACCAGGCGCTGTGGCAGGGCGCCGACGACGAGGGCGTCGGCGGCCACCCGCACCAGCGGTGAGTGCACCCGCGCGATCCGCCACCGGTGTCCGATCGCCGACCCGCGCCTCCATCGCGGCACGCACGTTGCGCACGGACCGGTGGTGGCGTCCGCCGCTGCTGACCACACTCGGCCTCGCGGTGTTTGTGGTCTACGCGACCGTCCGGTCCTTCGTGCGCACCGCGTATTGGGTCGACGAGTACCACTACCTGACGCCGTTCTACTCGCCGTGCGTCAGCGCGTCGTGCGTCCCCGGCTCGACCCACTTCGGCGTCTGGGTCGGCGAGCTGCCGATGTGGATCCCGCTCGCCTTCCTGTCGCTGCCGTTCCTGCTCGGCTTCCGACTCACCTGCTACTACTACCGCAAGGCCTACTACCGGTCGATCTGGCTCGCGCCCGCGGCCTGCGCGGTCGCCGAACCGCACACCCGGTACACCGGCGAGACCCGGCTGCCGCTGATCCTGCAGAACGCGCACCGCTGGTTCTTCTACGTCGCGCTGGTCGTGTCCGCAATCAACACCTACGATGCGATCCTCGCATTCCACGGTGGCACAGGGGGATTCGGCTTCGGGCTCGGCAACGTCATCATCACGGTCAACGTGCTCCTGCTCTGGGGATACACCATCTCCTGCCACTCCTGCAGGCACGCCGTCGGCGGCAGGCTCAAGCACTTCTCCGCGCATCCGGTCCGCTACCGGCTGTGGACCTGGGTGAGTGCGCTCAACACCCGGCACATGCAGCTCGCGTGGACCACGCTCGGCACGCTGATGCTCACCGACTTTTACATCATGCTCGTCGCCAGCGGAACCATCACCGACCTGCGCTTCGTGAACTGACAGCGGCAGTCAGCCGACCGACCGAGGGGAGTACCGGTGGCCGAGGTGGAGCGGCACGACTACGACCTCGTCGTGATCGGCGCTGGCGGCGCCGGATTGCGCGCGGTGATCGAGGCCCGGCAGCGGGGGCTGCGGGTCGCCGTCGTGTGCAAGTCGCTGTTCGGCAAGGCGCACACCGTGATGGCCGAGGGCGGATGCGCGGCCGCGATGGGCAACGCGAACCCGAAGGACTCCTGGCAGGTGCACTTCCAGGACACCATGCGCGGCGGCAAGTTCCTGAACAACTGGCGGATGGCCGAACTGCATGCCCGCGAGGCCCCCGACCGGGTGTGGGAACTCGAAACGTACGGGGCGCTGTTCGATCGCACCCCGGACGGGCGGATCAGTCAACGCAACTTCGGTGGCCACACCTATCCACGTCTCGCGCACGTCGGCGACCGCACCGGGCTGGAACTGATCCGCACCATGCAGCAGAAGATCGTCTCGCTGCAGCAGGAGGACTTCGCCGAGACCGGAGACCACGAGGCGCGGATCAAGGTCTTCGCCGAGTGCACGGTCACCGAGCTCATGCGGGACGGCCATGCCGGTGCGATCGCGGGGGCGTTCGGGTACTGGCGGGAATCGGGCCGGTTCGTGCTGTTCTCCGCACCCGCGGTGGTGCTGGCGACCGGCGGAATCGGCAAGTCCTACAAGGTGACCTCCAACTCGTGGGAGTACACCGGTGACGGGCACGCCCTCGCACTGCGAGCCGGCGCGAAGCTGATCAACATGGAATTCATTCAGTTCCACCCGACCGGGATGGTCTGGCCCCCCAGCGTCAAGGGCATCCTGGTCACCGAGGGCGTGCGCGGCGACGGCGGTGTGCTGAAGAACTCCGACGGTGCCCGATTCATGTTCGACTACATCCCGCCGGTGTTCAAGGGCCAGTACGCCGAAACCGAGGACGAGGCCGACCGGTGGCTCGTCGACAACGACAGCGCACGGCGCACCCCCGACCTGCTGCCCCGCGACGAGGTGGCCCGCGCCATCAACTCCGAGGTCAAGGGCGGACGCGGCACCGAACACGGCGGGGTCTACCTCGACATCGCGTCCCGGCTGCCCGCCGACGAGATCATGCGACGACTGCCGTCGATGCACCACCAGTTCCTCGAACTCGCCGACGTCGACATCACGAGGGAACAGATGGAGGTGGGGCCGACCTGCCACTACGTGATGGGCGGCATTGAGGTGGACCCGGACACCGGATCATCCTGTGTCCCCGGACTGTTCGCGGCCGGCGAGTGCTCGGGCGGCATGCACGGCTCCAACCGGCTCGGCGGCAACTCGCTCTCCGACCTGCTGGTGTTCGGGCGTCGCGCTGGCCTCGGCGCCGCCACGTACGTCGAATCCCTCACCCGCCGCCCGAATGTCGATCAGCGGGAGGTCGACGCGGCGGCCGCGATGGCCCTCGCTCCGTTCGACCCGCCCGCCGACGGCATGCTCGCCGAGAACCCGTACGCCCTGCACCTGGAGCTGCAGCAGGTGATGCACGACCTGGTCGGCATCATCCGCACCGACGGCGAGATTCGGTCCGCCATCGACAAGCTCGAACAGATCCGCCGCCGTATCGAGTCGGTGGCGGTGGAGGGTCATCGCCAGTTCAATCCCGGCTGGCATCTCGCGGTGGACCTGCGGAACATGATCCTGGTCAGCGAGTGCGTCGCGGAGGCGGCGCTGCTGCGCACCGAGAGCAGGGGCGGGCACACCCGCGACGATCACCCCGGCATGGACGCGTCCTGGCGCGGCACCCTGCTGGTGTGCAGCCTCGTCGACGGGCCGGACCCCGGCGGGAAGGTTGTTCCCGGCATCACCATCTCCTCCGAACCGCAGCAGCCGATGCGCCCGGACCTGTTCGCGCTGTTCGACTTCGCCGAGGTGGCCAAGTACTACACAGATGTGGAGCTTGCGGAGCATCCCGGGGGAGCAGATGCGGAGCTCGCGGAGCATCCCGGGGGAGCAGATGCGGAGCTTGCGGAGCATCCGGGGAGAGCAGACGAGGAACTGGCCGATCATCCAGGGAAGGCGGACGAGACATGAGCTATCGGGCGGCCTTCCGGGTGTGGCGCGGGGACGCGGACGGTGGCGACCTGCGCGACTACACGGTGGAGGCGAACGAGGGCGAGGTGGTGCTCGACATCATCCACCGGCTGCAGGCCACCCAGGCGCCGGACCTGGCGGTCCGCTGGAACTGCAAGGCGGGCAAGTGCGGATCGTGCTCCGCCGAGATCAACGGCAGGCCCCGGCTGATGTGCATGACCCGGATGTCGACCTTCGCGCCCGACGAGGTCGTCACCGTCACCCCGATGCGCGCCTTCCCGGTGATCCGGGACCTGGTGACCGATGTGTCGTTCAACTATGTCAAGGCCCGCGAGATCGAGTCGTTCACGCCGCCACCGGATCTCGCTCCCGGCGAGTACCGGATGGCACAGGCGGACGTGCAGCGGTCGCAGGAGTTCCGCAAGTGCATCGAGTGCTTCCTGTGTCAGAACGTCTGCCACGTCGTGCGCGACCACGAGGAGAACAAGGACGCCTACGCGGGTCCGCGGTTCCTGATGCGGATCGCGGAACTGGAGATGCACCCGCTCGACACCGCCGACCGGCGTGACGCCGCGCAGACCGAGCACGGCCTCGGGCTGTGCAACATCACCAAGTGCTGCACCGAGGTGTGCCCCGAGGGCATTCACATCACCGACAACGCGCTGATCCCGATGAAGGAGCGGGTTGCGGACCGCCGCTACGATCCCGTGGTGTGGCTGGGCACCCGGTTGTTCCGGCGTCGCCGCGAAGACCACTGACATGGACACCACGACCACCGAGATTGCCCCGGACCTCTACCGGTTCTCGACGTACGTCGACGACGCGAATCTGGTGATGAACCAGTATCTCGTCGACGGCGACGAGCCGCTGCTGTTCCATCTTGGCCAGCGCGCCCTGTTCCCGACGGTGTCGGACGCGGTCCGGCGGGTGATTCCACTCGACCGGCTGCGGTGGCTCGCGTTCGGGCACGTCGAGGCCGACGAGTGCGGGTCGGTCAACTCGTGGCTGGCTGCGGCGCCGAACGCCGCGGTGGCGCACGGGGCCCTGTCCTGTTTCGTGCAGGTGGGCGACCTCGTGGACCGGCCGCCGCGGCCGCTGCAGGACGGTGAGGTCCTTGAGGTCGGCGAACGCCGGGTGCGGCATATCGACACCCCGCACGTGCCGCACGGGTGGGACGCCTGCGTGATGTTCGAGGAGTCGACGTCGACGCTGCTGTGCGGTGACCTGTTCACCGCGTTCGGGCGTCCGCCCGCCGTCTCCGACGCCGACATTGTCGGGCCCGCGCTGGCAGGCGAGGCGTTGGGGCGGGCGACGGCGCTGACCCCGGCCCTGGTTCCGACGATCCGGTCGCTCGCCGCACTGACACCGGACACGCTCGGCCTGATGCACGGCCCCGCCTTTGTCGGCGACTGCGACGCGGCATTGCAGGAGCTGGCCGCCGGCTACCGCGACCTGCTCACGTCGGAACGGGAGCGGTGGGACGACCGGTGATCGTCACTGCGTGCGCACCACCCGTTCGGGTGCGCCGGGTCGCCAGATGGTGACGTCGAGGTGCCCGTCGAGGTACGCGACCGACGAGGCGCCGGTGACGTCGGCCGCGTAGAACGGCCGGAACTCGGTGCCGCGCAGGTCGAGACCGATCTCCTCGAACACGGCGTCGGCGAACCGCGCCTGCAGTGCCCGGTCCTGGACGTCGTGCACGATGCCCCACAGCTTCGCGTCCCCGTCGCCGACCATCGAGTCGACCGTCGCGGTGTGCAGGCAGAACCGGGGATCGCGATCGAGGTCGCGGAACTTCACGGTGCCGGGCATGCCGACGATCCACAGTGCGTCCTCGAACACCCGCGGCTCGATCGGGCTGATCCGCGGGAATCCGTCCGAGCGCACGGTCGCCAGCAGGCACAGGTTCCCGGTGGCCGCCATCCGCCTGCTGAACACGGCCGCGATCGACGGCGCGGCCGCGGTGAACTCCGGCCAGGTGGTCACGGTCCGAACACCGCCCGGACGAAGTCGCTCGCCTCGGCCTCGGAGGCGAGCATCGTCTCGAGGTGTCCCCGCGGGTAGGTCCGGAACGTGAACCGCTGCCCCGCACCGACGAGGTCCGCGACCAGCTTCAGCGTCAGCGGCGCGGGGACGATCGTGTCGAGCAGGCCCTGCCCAAGGAACAGTGGCCGGTCGTAGCCGCGCAGCGGGATCGCGAGCATCTCCCGAAGCGGCCGCAGGATCGGCTCGTCGAGGCCACGGGCGAACAGCGCACCGATCGATGTGTCCCCGAACGCGGCCGCCGCCTCCTCGTAGCAGAGCTGCTCGGCCTGCGCGACGACCCGCTTGCCCCGCTCGCTCAGGTAGGCGTCGACGTCGAGATCCGGGTGGCTCGCCCGCAGGCCCGCGATCACGTAGGCGATGAACACGGTGGTCCCGGTCAGCGGCAGCGGCGGAAACCACGGGCCGCCGAGCGGGGCGAGGTTCTCGATGTTCGATGGCACCCCCAGCGCGACGGTGCCGCGGTGGTCGAGTTCCGGCGCGTACGCGGTCGCCAGCGTCGCGGTCACCATCGCCGCCTGCCCACCCTGCGACTGTCCGAGCGTCACCCAGCGATCCGACAGGCTCGGCTCAACGGCCCGCGCGGCCCGGACCATGTCGACGACGGCATGTGCCTCCGATCGCCCGTCCAGGTAGGGGTGCACCCCCTCGGTGCCGAGGCCGACGTAGTCGGTCGCGACGATCGCATACCCCTGCGCGAGCCACCGACCCAGGTACGGGCCGCCGATCTTGCCGGTCACCGTCGGCGCGCACCCGTCCGCGACGCCGACCGCGCCGTGCGCCCAGGAGATCACCGGCCACCCGCCGGGCGGCGGCTGCCCGGGCGGAAGGAACACCGCGCCGGTGCTCGACGCGGGCCGATCCTGCGGCCCGAGGGTCCGGTACGTCAACACGCGCCCGGAGGCCGCCCCCGGAATCCAGGCCTCCGGTGGCAGGGCGTGGACCGCGGTCACCGTGCCCGGCCGGTCCGCCGGTGCCGCGGCGGACGCCCCCGACCCCGCGACCACGCCTGCGACCGCGAGGACGGTGGCGGCGGCGAGCATCCGTGCGGACATGTCCATCAGTGTGCGCGCGGGCGCGGCGCCGCGCCCGACGAAGAGGAGGAGGTCGGTGGCCCGGTCTAGCATCGGCGCATGGACGCAATCGACGGGGTGGAGGTCGTCGCCTTTCCGGACGCGGCGGCGTTCGAGAACTGGTTGGCCGAGCACTGGACGCGGCGCGAGGGGGTCTGGATCCTGGTGGCGCGGAAGAACTCCGGCATCGCCTCGATCACCGAGGACGAGCTGGTCGACGTCGGCCTGTGCTACGGCTGGATCTCCGGGCAGCGCCGCGCCAGCGACGCACGCCACTACCTGCAGAAGTACGTGCCGCGGCGGCCGCGCAGCGTGTGGTCACAGGTCAACGTGGACAAGGTCGCCGCGCTGTCCGCGGCGGGCCGGATGCGCGAACCGGGTCTCGCCGAGGTCCGCCGCGCCAAGGCCGACGGGCGCTGGGACGCCGCCTACGCATCGCAGAAGACGGCCACCGTCCCCGCCGATCTCGCGGAGGCGATGGCGTCGAACCCGGCCGCGGCCCGCGCGTTCGACGCCCTCGACCGGACCGCCCGCTACCAGCTGATCCTTCCGGTGCTGCAGGCCCGGACCCCGACGACGCGGCTCGCCAGGGTGCAGAAGGCACTCGACGCGCTGGGCGGCGACTCGGCCTGACCGCGGTCAGACCCGCGCCGCATGCGTGCGTGAATGCCCGTGTGCACAACCCTGTTGCGGTGTGTGCGGGGGTTGTGGGCGTGCAGTTCCCGTGTGGGTGCGCGAACGGCCGTGTGCACACGGGTCTTGGTGGGTGTGCGGGGGTTCTGGGCGTGCAGTGGCGGTGTGCGTGCGTGAACGGCCGTGTGCACACCCCCGCGGGAGCCCCCGCGCCGGCACGCGTCAGCGGCGCGCGTGCTCGCCGAGCCGGCTGCGGACACCGTCGACGAACAGTCGCAGGCCGTAGTCGAAACGCGCTGTGCCGCTGGTGCTGTCGTACAGCGGCGACGCGTCCTCGGTCAGTGCGCCGTGGCTGTCCATCTGCATCCGGGACTGCTCGTCCATCGTCTGCCCGAGGATGAAGAACAGCAGGGTATCGGCGGCGAATTCGGACTCGGCCGCGGGAAGCCCGGCATCCGCGCACGCGCGGGCGAGGGTGTCGCGGGCGTCGTTGGTGGCAAGGCGGGCCGCGTACGACGCGGACGCGAGTTCGGCGCCGTCCCGGTGCGCGAGCAGCGCGTCCCTGGTGCGGTGCGCCAGCACGTCGAGACGGTCGTCCCAGGACGTTGCCTCGATCGGGGCGGACACCGCGCCGAGCATCTCGTCGGTGATCGCGGCGAGCAGCGTCTGCTTGTTCGGGAAGTGCCAGTAGAGGGCGCCCGGCTGGACGCCGAGGGAGGTGGCCAGCCGCCGCATGGTCAGGTCGCCGAGTCCGTACTCGTCGAGGATCGCGATCGCCCCGGCAAGGACGTCGGCTCGTCGCAGCTGCACTGTGTCGTTCACTTCCCGTCGGTGTGTGGTTGACACCATTTCACCACGACCCTAACCTGAACGCCGTTCAACTTGTACGGTGTTCAAGTTCGCTGAGGCAACGATCTCGCGATCCGCGCACCTGCGCCGAATCCGAAGGAGCTGCTCGTGACCCAGGCACCCGCCCGCACCGACATTCTCGCGACCGCGAGGGATCAGGTCCTCGACCGTGGCGAGGGACTGACCCAGGAGCAGACCCTGCAGGTGCTGCAGCTGCCCGACGACCGGCTCGAGGAGCTGCTGGCCCTCGCGCACGACGTGCGGATGCGCTGGTGCGGGCCCGAGGTCGAGGTCGAGGGCATCATCTCCCTCAAGACTGGCGGCTGCCCCGAGGACTGCCACTTCTGCTCGCAGTCCGGGCTGTTCCAATCCCCGGTGCGCGCCGCCTGGCTCGACATCCCCAGCCTGGTCGAGGCAGCCAAGCAGACCGCGAAGACCGGTGCGACCGAGTTCTGCATCGTCGCCGCCGTCCGCGGCCCCGACGAGCGGCTGATGGCCCAGGTCGCCGCGGGCGTCGAGGCGATCCGCAACGAGGTCGACATCCAGGTCGCCTGCTCGCTCGGCATGCTCACCCAGGAGCAGGTCGACCAGCTCGCCGCGATCGGTGTGCATCGCTACAACCACAACCTCGAGACCTCTCGCTCGCACTTCCCGAACGTCGTCACCACGCACTCCTGGGAGGAGCGCTGGGACACCCTGCGGATGGTCCGCGAGGCGGGCATGGAGGTCTGCTGCGGCGGCATCCTCGGCATGGGCGAGACCCTCGAACAGCGCGCCGAATTCGCCGCCAACCTCGCCGAACTCGAACCCGACGAGGTGCCGCTGAACTTCCTCAATCCGCGCCCCGGCACCCCCTTCGGCGACCTCGAGGTGCTGCCCGCCGCCGACGCGTTGCGCGCCGTCGCCGCGTTCCGGCTCGCGCTGCCGCGCACCATCCTGCGCTTCGCGGGCGGCCGGGAGATCACCCTCGGTGACCTCGGCGCCAAGCAGGGCATCCTCGGCGGCATCAACGCCGTGATCGTCGGCAACTACCTGACCACGCTCGGCAGGCCCGCCGAGTCCGACCTGGACCTGCTCGGCGAGCTGCAGATGCCGATCAAGGCCCTCAACCAGACCATCTAGGAGCGTCGCGATGGAGGTTGTCGAGCGGTACAACCCGTACACGGGCCTGCGGCTCGTCGACGGCGTCCCGGATTCGGTGCCCGCCGCGGCGGCCCTCGGGCTGGAGCCGCCCCGGTTCTGCGAGCACTGCGGTCGCCGGATGATCGTGCAGATCAGCCCGGACGGCTGGTGGTCGAAGTGCTCACGGCACGGGGTCAGCGACTCGACCGCCGGTGAGCGGCGCTGACGCGTGCCGCCCGCGCGGTCCCTCTAGAGTGGATCGACGTGACAACACAGACCCAGTTGCCGGGCCGGCGGGCGTCGACCGGCGGCAGGCGTGCCGCGTCCGTGGAGGTGCGTTCGGCCGCCCGCGTCGTCGCCGGTGTCGTCGTGACCAGCGCGCTCGCGGGCATCGGGTGGGGACTGCTCGCGCCGGCACAGCATTTCCTGGTCGTCTCTAGCGGTGGTGCGACCTCGCTGACGGGGGAGAGCACCCACCAGTTCGACGCCGTCGCGCTGTTCCTGTGCCTCGGCGCGATCCTCGGGGTGCTGTCCGCGGTCGCGGTGTGGTCGATCCGCGCGTACCGCGGCGTCGCCCAGGTGATCGGGCTCGTCCTCGGGTCGGTGGTCGGGGCCTCCGCGGCCGCGCTGGTCGGGCTCGGGGTCGCGCAGCTGCGCTTTCCCGGTGTCGACGACCTCGAGGTCGGGCAGATCGTCCCGGCGACTCCGGGCCTCGGCACCGTGATGGCGCTGATCGCGCAGCCGTTCGCGGCGGCCCTGGTGTACCTGCTGCTCGTCTCGCTCAGCCCGCGGCCGGACCTCGGGGTCGAGTCCGTCGCACCCGCCGCCGAGGCGCCGCGCCGGTAGCGGCGGTCAGGTGGGTGGACGCAGGGCGGCGAACTCGTCGGTGACGCGCAGCCGCGACTCCGCGAACCGGTACAGCGCGGGCGGACGGCCGCCCGCTGGTCCCGGTGGCGCGGTGGCTCCGGTTGCGACCAGCACACCCCTTCGGCCGAGCACCCGCTGCAGGTTCGTCGCATCCACCTGGTATCCCAGTGCAGCGCAGTAGATCTCGCGAAGCGTGGACATGGTGAACTCGGCGGGGGCGAGCGCGAACGCGATGTTGGTGTAGGACAGCTTCGCGGCCAGCCGGGTGCGCGCGTGGGTGACGACGATGCCGTGGTCGAAGGCGGTTCGGGGGAGGGTCGTGACCGGGTACCACGCGGTGTCCGACGGGATGTCCGGGTCGGAGTCGAGGGGGACGAGTCCGAGGAACGTCGAGGCGATCAGCCGCACGCCGGGCACTCGCTGCGGGGCGGAGAACACCGAGAGCTGTTCGAGGTGCGCGACCTCGCGGACGTCGACCTTCTCGGCGAGCTGCCGCCGGGCCGAGGTGGTCATGTCTTCGTTGTCGCCGAGCAGTCCGCCGGGCAGCGACCAGGCCCCTGCCTCCGGGTCGAGCGCGCGTCGCCACAGCAGGACGCAGAGCTCGGGGCGGCCGTCGATCTCGCGGACCTGGAACACCGCGGTGAGGACTTCGTGGAGGGTGGTGTTACCATTGGGCACGTTTTCGATTCTAAGTCGAAAACCCCGAGAACGACAATTCGGGCCTGTTCGCCCGGCTGTCCGCCCGGCTGTTCGGTGAAGTGGATGCGGTAAAGGAGTACGGCAATGACGGGAACGATTGCTGGGGCGACGTTCGATGCGGCCACGATCGTCGACGGACCCGGTGGCTACACCGGTGTCGAGGCGACCCCGGAGTGGGCCGAGGAGGTCCGCCGCCTGGCTCGCGCGCAGAACGCGACGATCCTCGCGCACAACTACCAGCTGCCCGCCATCCAGGATGTCGCCGACCACGTCGGTGACTCCCTCGCGCTCTCCCGGATCGCCGCGGAGGCCGAGGAGGAGACGATCATCTTCTGCGGTGTGCACTTCATGGCCGAGACCGCGAAGATCCTCAGCCCGACCAAGACCGTGCTCATCCCCGACGAGCGGGCCGGTTGCTCGCTCGCTGACTCCATCACCGCCGACCAGCTCCGCGATTGGAAGGCCGAGTACCCCGACGCGCTGGTGGTCTCGTACGTCAACACCACCGCCGAGGTGAAGGGCCTGACCGACATCTGCTGCACCTCGTCGAACGCCGTCGACGTCGTCGCATCGATCGACCCCGAGCGTGAGGTGCTGTTCCTGCCCGACCAGTTCCTCGGCGCCCACGTCAAGCGGGTCACCGGACGGCAGAACATGCACATCTGGGCGGGCGAGTGCCACGTCCACGCGGGCATCAACGGGGACGAGCTGACCGCGCAGGCGAAGGCGCACCCGGACGCGGAACTGTTCGTGCACCCCGAATGCGGCTGCGCCACGTCCGCGCTGTACCTGGCCGGGGAGGGCATCGTCGACGAGGACAAGGTGAAGATCCTCTCCACCGGCGGCATGCTCGACGCCGCCCGCGCGACCGGGGCAACGCAGGTCCTCGTCGCCACCGAGATCGGCATGCTGCACCAGCTGCGCAAGGCCGCGCCCGAGGTCGACTTCCAGGCCGTCAACGACCGCGCCTCGTGCCCGTACATGAAGATGATCACCCCCGCCGCCCTGCTGCGGTGCCTGCAGGAACGCAGCGACGAGGTGCACGTCGACGCCGCGGTCGGCGAGCGGGCCCGCACGTCCGTGCAGCGGATGATCGAGATCGGCAACCCGGGCGGCGGCGAGTAGTGACCACGCAGCCGACGGTCGGCTGGGAGGCGCACGCCGACCTGGTCGTCGTGGGCGGCGGGGTCGCGGGGCTGACCGCGGCCCGCACCGCGACCCGCGCCGGCCTGCGGGTGGTGACCGTCAGCAAGGGCGGCCCGACCGACACGGCCACCGTGTACGCACAGGGCGGCATCGCGGTCAGCTCCGGCTACGACGTCGACGCGCACGTCGCGGACACGCTCGCCGCGGGCGGCGGCCTCTGCGACGAGGACGCCGTGCGTTCCATCGTCGCCGCAGGCGCGGACGCGGTCACCGCGCTGGCCGACCTCGGCGCGGTGTTCGACCGCGGCCGCGACGGTGAGGTCTCCCGCACCCGCGAGGGCGGGCACAGCGCGCGCCGGATCATCCACGCCGGCGGCGACGCCACCGGCGCCGAGGTGCAGCGGGCGCTGAACGCGGCGGGGATGCCGGTGCTGTTCGGTGCCGCGGCGGCGCGGGTGGTCACCGGCCCGTCGGGCGTTCAGGGATTGATCGTGCTGTCGGACAACGGTATTCGAGGATCGGATGCGGGCGCTGGTGTGATCCATGCGCCTGCCGTGCTGCTGGCCACCGGTGGTCTCGGGCAGCTGTACTCGTGCAGCACCAACCCGCCGGGGGCCACCGCCGACGGCGTCGCCCTCGCGCTGGACGCCGGGGCCGTCGTCGCGGACCTCGAGTTCGTCCAGTTCCATCCCACCGTGCTCTACGCGGCGGGCGGGGTCGGCAGGCGGCCGCTGATCTCCGAGGCGGTGCGCGGGGAGGGGGCGATTCTGGTGGATTCGCACGGTGATTCGGTCACGGCGGGAGTGCATCCGATGGGTGATCTCGCGCCCCGCGACGTGGTGTCCAAGGCCATCGCCGCCCGGTTGCGGCGCCGCGGCGAGGACCACGTGTACCTCGACGCCCGCCGCATCGACGGGTTCGCGTTGCGGTTCCCGACCATCACCGCCTCCTGCCGGGAGGTCGGACTCGACCCGACCACCGACCTGATCCCGGTCGCGCCCGCGGCGCACTACGCCTGCGGCGGGGTCGTCACCGACAGCCACGGCCGCACCGCGGTTCCCGGGCTGCTCGCCGCGGGCGAGGTGGCCCGCACCGGGCTGCACGGCGCGAACCGTCTCGCCTCCAACAGCCTCCTCGAGGGCCTCGTGGTGGGGGAGCGGGCCGGGCTGGCCGCGGCCGAACGGTCGGCGGTCGCGGTGCAGGTCACCTCCGCCGAGGTTCCTCCGCTGCCCGCGGTGCCGCGCGGCGCCCTGCAGGCGGCAATGACCGCGCACGCGTCCGTCGTCCGTGACGGTGACGGGCTCGCCGCGGCGGCGGACGTCCTCGCCCGCGCCAGCAGTCGGCGGCCGTCGACCGTCGCCGACCTGGAGGACGCGGCCCTCACCGCGACCGCGACCGCGCTGATCCTCGCCGCGTCCGCGCGCACCGAGAGCCGCGGCTGCCACACCCGGCTCGACCACCCCGACACCGACGACACCCGGCGCCGCCCCCTCCGCGTGCGGCGCACCCCCGAGGGCGCACTCGCCCTCACCGACCTGATCCCGACAGGAGCATGATGAGCACCCTGGCCGACGGCCTCGACCACGACGAGATCCGCACCCTGGTCCGCGTTGCCCTCGACGAGGACCTGCGCTACGGGCCCGACGTCACCTCCACCGCCACCGTCCCCGCCGACGCGGTCGCGTCGGCGTCGGTGGTGTCCCGGGCGGCTGGCGTCGTCGCGGGCATCGACGTCGGGCTGCTCGTCCTCGACGAGGTGATCGGTGCCGGCGCGTACCGGGTGCTCGGCCGCGTCGACGACGGCACCCGCATCGACCCGGGGCAGGCCGTCCTGGAGGTGCAGGCACCGACCCGCGACCTGCTCACCGCCGAACGAACCATGCTGAACCTGATGTGCCACCTGTCCGGCATCGCGACCGCCACCGCGGCGTGGGTCGACGCCGTCGCAGGCACCGACTGCCGGATCCGGGACAGCCGCAAGACGCTGCCCGGGCTGCGCGGCCTGCAGAAGTACGCGGTCCGGATGGGCGGCGGCGTCAACCACCGGATGGGGCTCGGGGACGCCGCCCTGATCAAGGACAACCACGTCGCCGCAGCGGGCTCCGTCGTCGCGGCGCTGCGCGCGGTCCGCGCTGCCGACCCGGACATCGAATGCGAGGTGGAGGTGGACAGCCTCGCACAGCTCGACGAGATCCTCGCCGAGGGCGTCGACCTGGTCCTGCTCGACAACTTCGCGCTGTGGGAGACGCAGGCCGCGGTGCAGCGGCGCAACACCCGGTCCCCGCGGACGAGGCTCGAATCGTCCGGCGGGCTGACCCTCGGCGACGCTGCCGACTACGCGGGCACCGGCGTCGACTACCTCGCCGTCGGCGCCCTCACCCACTCGGTCACCGTCCTGGACCTCGGTCTCGACATGTGACCGCCGAGGGTGGGTGATGTCGCACCCTTGGGTCGCTGTCCGCGACGGCCGGGCGGGTCGAGGATTGTCGATGTCAGGTTCGGTGCGGCCGAGGACACGGCTCGGGCGCCGACATCACACCACCGGGTGGAGGAATCATGTTGGGAATTGCAATCGGATTGGGCGCCGCCGCGCTGTCACTCGGACTCAGCGTGCTGGGGCTCGGCGTCGGGCTGCTGCTCAGCGATGCGTCGGTCAAACACCACGTCCGGCCGCTCGCGCGCTGAGCGGGCACCGGACCCCGACCCGGCGTCCTGCTCGCCGGGTTGGGTGTGTCGGTGGGGCGGCATAGTGTGGGCAACGGCACTGTTCGGTCAACCCGAGGAGCATCGCATGAGCTCTCGTCTGAACCCGTACATCAGCTTCACCGACAACGCCCGCGCGGCGATGGAGTTCTACCAGGGCGTGTTCGGTGGCACCCTGGCCCTGAACACCTTCGGCGAATTCGGCGACACGGACGCGCCAGGCGCGGACCTGATCATGCACGGCATGCTCGAAACCCCGCAGGGGTTCACGCTGATGGGCGCCGACACCCCGCCCGGCATGGAGCACAACCCCGGCACCACCATCGCGGTCAGCCTCAGCGGCGACGACGCCGACGAACTGCGCGGCTGGTGGGCGGCGCTCTCCGCGGGCGGCGTGGTCGGGGTTCCACTCGAAAAGCAGATGTGGGGCGACGAATTCGGAATGTGCACCGACCGGTTCGGCATCGGCTGGATGGTGAACATCGCCGGTGCGTCGGCCTGACGGCGCTCACACCGGGGCGGCGCGGCGGACCAGCGACAGCACCCCGGCCGCGGTGAAGAACAGGCCGGAGAAGACGCGGCCGGTGACCCGCTGCTGCCGGGGCGAGCGCAGCAACGTCAGGGCCCGCGCCGCGAGCCCGGTGTAGCCGGTCATCACGACCACGTCCACACCGATCATCGTCGCCGCGATCACCGCGTACTGCGCGGCGAGCGGTCGCGCAGGATCGAGGAACTGCGGCAGCACCGCGAGCATGAACACCACGGCCTTCGGGTTGCTGGCATTCACCAGGAACCCGCGCGCCACCAGGGCGGCACCGGAACGGCCAGGCGTGGCGGGGTCCGGTTCCACCGCGCCGGGGGCGGCACGCCACTGCTGGATCCCGAGGACCACCAGGTAGGCGACGCCGAACCACTTGATCACGGTGAACGCGATCGCCGACGACGCCAGCAGCGCGCCGACCCCGGCCGCGACGACCAGCAGCTGCACCAGCAGGGCCAGTTGCAGGCCGAGGATGTTCCAGGAGCCGCGGCGCAGGCCGTGACTCAGGCCGGACGACATCGACGCGATCGCCCCGGCGCCCGGCGACAGGCTGATCGCCAGCGCCGCCCCGAGGAACCCGACCCACACCTGCCACGACACCCGGACAGGGTAGTCGGCGCGAATCGGACAATCGGGTCGACCTAGGCTGGCGCGGTGACCAGCATGCCCCCACGCCCGGCGCCGTTCGAGACCGTGACGACACCGGAATTCTGGAACGACCCGCACATCTCCGGTCGGATGCTGGTCAACCACCTCGACCCCGACACCGCGGCGGCGTCCCGCCCGCACGCGTTCGTGGACCGCTCGGTGGACTGGCTGATCGGAGCGCTGGGCTTGGTGCCCGGCACGCGGGTCCTCGATGTGGGCTGCGGTCCCGGCCTCTACGCGCACCGCCTCGCCCGCCGCGGCATCGAGGTGCTCGGCGTCGATGTCTCGGCGACCTCGGTGGCGTATGCGCGCGGGGTCGCCGAGGCGGAGGGGTTGGCTGCCCGTTTCGTCCGCGGCGACTACTTCACCGCCGACCTCGGCTCCGGGCACGATGCGGCGCTGCTGATCTACGAGGACTACTGCGCGTTGAGCCCGGACCGCCGGGTCGAGCTACTGCGCCGGATCCGGGCGGCGCTCGCCGACGGCGGCAGGCTGCTGTTCGACGTGACCGCAGCGCCCCGGTTCCCGACCTTCCGCGAGGGCCTGGCGCGGCAGCAGAACCTGATGGACGGATTCTGGGCGGAGCCGCCCTACCTCGGCACCCTCGAGACCCACGTCTACCCGGACCTCCTGCTCGCGTTGGAGCGGTACACCATCGAGTCCGCCGCGGGCACCCGGCAGTTCTGGAACTGGACCCACTGCCTTACCCCGGAACAGGTGACGACCGAGGTCGCCGCAGCGGGACTGCGGGTGACCGGGATCCACGGCGACGTCGCCGGATCCGACTACGACGCGGAAGCCGACGCGTTCGCGGTCGTCGCCGACCGCGGCTGACCGGTCAGCCGCCGGGTGTTCCCGCGTCAACGCAGCTGTGCGGCGGGTCGACCAGCGAACACGCCGAGTCCGGCATGACGGGCCGGTAGTCGCCGGGCACGCCCCGCGCGGCGATCACGTCCCGGTAGGTGGCCACGGCGTCGGTGGGTCGGCGGGTCAGGGTCGGGTCGGTGAGCACGTCGACGGTGTAGAGGCCGAACCGATTCCGGTAGCCGCCCCACTCGTAGTTGTCGGTGATCGACCAGTAGTTGTAGCCGATCACGTTCGCCCCGTCCGCCGTCGCGCGCTGCAGCCAGTACACGTGGTCGCGCAGGTGATCCGAGCGGGTGTAGCCGTCCGTGCGGGGCTTCCCGTCGTCCATCGGCATCCCGTTCTCCACCACGTAGATCGGGAGCTCCGGGTACTTCCTCGCGAAATGCAGTGCGGCATGGTAGATCCCGTCCGGTTGCGGACGGATGTCGTGGAATGCGTCGGTCAACGCCGACGCGGCGGTGAGGTTGTCCAGGGAGACGCCGTAGTAGTAGTCGAGCCCGAGGAAGTCGAGGGTGTCGCGGACCCGGTCGGTGAACATCGCGTCGACCACCCCCATGGCGGCGGGGACGTATGCGGTGTTGCTCGACACCGCGGCACCCGGGTCCAGTCGGTGGATCAGCTCGTACGCCCGCCGATGCGCGCGGACGAGACGATCGAGAACGGCTGGCGCGTCGGCCGGGGCGATGCCGCCGAACGTCATCTCCTTCTGCACGAACACCGTCGGCTCGTTGAACGTGATCCAGGTGGCGCCCATGCCCGCGTACCGGGTGACCACCCGCTCGGCGTTGGCCAGCCACAGCTCGATCGCCGCATCGGTGGTCCACCCGCCGCGGTCGACCACCCAGCCGGGGAACACGAAATGGTCGAGGGTGATCATCGGTCGCATGCCGTGCGCGCGGATCGTCCGGATCACGTCGTCGTAGTAGGCGAACTCGGTCTCGTTCCAGACGCCGGGCGCGGGCTGCAGGCGTGCCCACTCCACCGAGAATCGGAACGCGTCCACCCCCAGCGCCGCCGCGTTCGCGACGTCCTCGGCGTACCGATGTCGGAAGTCGGGGCCGCTGCCATACGGGTCGTGTGTTCGGCCCGCCGCGATGTAGCGGGACCAGTTGCTGTCCGGCGGCGGCCCCTCCGACTGGAAACCGGAGGTCGCGACACCCCACTCGAAGTCGGGTCCGAGCTGCGGCACCGTGGGCGTCGCCGACCCGGGTGCCGCGCCGAGGGTCAGGACGGTCAGCGCGGCGCCGAGCAGGGCGAGGACGCGCGGGAATCGGGCCACGCTGGGCAGGATAGTCGGTGGACCCTGCCGCTATGGCGGAACTCACACGACCCGACCGCGAATGAGTTAACTATTTACTCCTCGGCCGGTGATCATGGATCGCACACCGACGACAAGGGGCCACCGTGACCGATCCGCTCGCGTTCTTCACGACCACACCCGAGGGGTACCTCGCCAAGGGCTTTGCGATCAGCCGGTGGTCGCCGGACATGGTCAGCGGCGTCGCGCTGTGCGGGCTGCTGGCCCGCGCCCTCGACCACGAACACGGCGGCGGCGGCTTCGTCCCGGCCCGGCTGACCGTCGACCTGTTCGCCCCCGCCCGCACCCGGCCGCTGACCACCCGCACCGCCGTCGTTCGGGACGGCGCCCGCATCCGCGTCGCCGACGCCGAGCTGGTGCAGGACGGCGAGACGGTGGCGCGGGCGTCCGCGGTCTTCCTGCGGCCGTCGGAGCAGCCGCCGGGCCAGCTGTGGACCCGCGACGTGCGTCCGGTGCCGCCGGTGATCGCGACCGGCGAACCCGCACCGCCGTTCTTCGGCAGCGACGACCATCCCGACGGCTGGTCGCACGCGATGCTCGAACATCAGGGCGCGAGCCGCAAACGCATGTGGGCCCAGCATCCGGCCATCGTCGACGGCGAGGCGCCCTCCCCGTTCGTGCGGGCCGCGATGGCTGGCGAACCGACCAGCCTGATGACGAACTGGGGCACCGCGGGCGTCGGGTTCATCAACGTGGACCTGACGCTGGTCCTGGCCCGGCTGCCGGAGGGGCACGAGGTCGGCATCGAGGCCGACGATCACATCAGCGCGAACGGGATCGCGGTCGGCACCACCACGATGTACGACCGGCGCGGCCCGATCGGCACCTGCATTGTCAGCGCCCTCTCCAACGCACGCAGGCAGGTCGACTTCGGCGATCAGGGCGAGTTCGAGTTGCCCGGCAGCGCCTGATCGTTGGTGCCGAGCTGCGGTTCCCCGGCGCCGCCGAGGAACCGCAGCAGGTCCACCGGAAGCGGCACGACCACCGTCGCCTTGCTGTCCCCGCCGACCTCGCGCAGCGTCTGCAGGTACCGCAGCTGCAGCGTCGTCGGGTTCTGGGAGATCACCGCCGCCGCCTCCGCGAGCTTCGCCGACGCCTGGAACTCGGCCTCCGCGTTGATGATCTTCGCGCGCCGCTCCCGTTCCGCCTCCGCCTGCCGGGCGATGGCCCGCTGCATCCGCTCCGGGATCTCCACGTCCTTGATCTCGACGGTGGTCACCTTCACCCCCCACGGCTCGGTCTGCTGGTCGATGACCTTCTGCAGGTCCTCGTTCACCCGGTCCCGGTCGGCGAGCAGGGTGTCCAGTTCGGCCTTGCCAAGCACCGACCGCAGCGTGGTCTGCGCGATCTGCGTGGTCGCGGCGAGGAAGTTCTCCACCTCGACCACCGCCCGATCCGCATCGAGAACACGGAAGTACGCGACCGCGGTGACCTTCGCGGGCACGTTGTCGCGGGTGATGACCTCCTGCACCGGAATGTTCAGCGTCACCGTCCGCAGGCCGACCCGAACCATCCGGTCCACCACCGGAATCAGCAGGACCAGGCCCGGACCCTTCACCGCCTGGACGCGGCCGAGCCGGAACACCACCGCCCGCTCGTACTCGCGCAGCACCCGGATCGCGGTCCCGGGGACGAGCAGGGCGAGCAGCAGGACCACGACGAGGACGATCAGCAGCACGGTCATGGCGCCTCCCACGGCTCCCTGCGGCGCACGTTCAGGGTCAGGCCCCGCACCGACTCGACGACCATCGGGTCGCCGGCGGTGGGCGGGGGAGTGTCCGGGTAGCCGAACGCGATCCGGGCCATCCAGAGCCCGCCGTCCGTCCGGACCTGCCCGACCGCACCGTCCCAGGTGCTCACCGTCGCCTCGTGGCCGACCAGTCCCTGCGGCCCGCTGCGGATCGGGGTGCGCCGGGTCCGGGCCATGGCCCTGCCGAGTGCGGCGGCGCCGACCAATCCGACCCCGCCCAACCCGATCGCGACGGGGACCGCGACGGTCTGCGCGGCGCCCCCGGCGAGGAACAGTGCGGCGATGCCACCGCCGATCAGCAGCGCGGCCAGTCCGCTGAGCACCCCCGCCGTCGGCGCGTGCGCCTCCACCAGGATCAACATCAATCCCAGCACCACGGCCACCACGCCGATCGTGGCCATCGACTGCTCCCGCGACTCGTCCGCCGGCGCCTAGTCGCGCCGGGAGGGTGGGGCGCCCGGGTAGCCGCCACGGCACCCCGGCCCTCGCTGTCCACGGTAATCCCGGCATCCCGGGCCTGCCACCGGCCGCACGCTGGGCCGACGGCGTGTTACGTGCTCGTAAATGTGTCGCAGGTCACGTACCATGAATCAGCTGCCCGTGAACCCCTGGGCGGCGCGGTCGGGATGCGGCGTTGTCGGGACAGTCGGAGCGGTGGCGCCGCGGCACCTCAGTTCGTTCGTGCTTGCCGGGAGCTCACGATGACAACGCAGCCGTCATCAGTTCATTCGCCGACCCCCCGCGCGCCGAGGCGCAGGCGAGGGGCGGGTCGCCAGCCAACCGTCGTCACCGTCGAACCGCAGTTCGTTCCCGGCGCGGGCCTGCGATCCCGGTTGCTTGCCGGGACCGTCCGGCTCGGCGTCAAGCCGGTCCTCGACGTGTGGGGTCGTTACCCGAGCCCGCTGTGGCCCGCGGGGCTGCTCGACCGGTCCGCCTCGATGCTGCGGCCCACCCGGGCCGCGGGCAGGCATCGGGTCCGGCTCGACGACTGCGCCGCCGAATGGTGGCCCCGCCGCGGCGGTCGGCCCGGTCGCGACCAGCCGGACGCGGGTACCGCGATCCTCTACCTGCACGGCGGCGGCTTCCTGGCCTGCGGGCTGAACACGCACCGCGCGCTGGCGCTGCGGATCGCATCCGCCGCCGACGCGGCGGTCCTCAGCGTCGACTACCGGATGCTGCCGCGGCACCCGATCGCCGCCGCGACCGCCGACGGCGTCGCCGGGTACCGGTGGCTGCTCGAGCACGGGTACCCGGCGGACCGGATCGTCATCGCGGGTGACTCGGCGGGCGGCTTCCTGACCTTCACGACCGCGCTCGCGCTGACCGGCCGCGGCCTGCCGCAGCCGGCGGCGCTGGTGGCGCTGTCGCCGCTGACCGACCTGGATCCGTCGGCCAAACTGGCCAGCGCCGACGCGGACGGCTGCCCGCTGATACCTCGATCGGTGCTCGTGACCCTTGCCCGGATCGCGGAACGCGCCGACGGCGACACGCCAACGGTGTCCCCGGTCGACGGCCACCTCGCCGGACTGCCCCCGGTCCTGATCCAGGTCGGCTCCACCGAGATGCTGTACCCGGACGCCGAGCTGATGGCGCACCGCCTCGGCGCAGCCGGGGTGCCGGTGACCCTCGAGGTGTGGGATCGGCAGGTGCATGTCTTCCAGGCGGCCGCGGGCCTGCTGCCCGAGGCGGCGCGGGCGGTCGGCCGGATCGGGGCGTTCGTCCGGGCGGCCACCGCCGAAACGGTGCCTGCCGCGGCCCGCACCGGTGTCGGCCCGGGCCGCTGACCGCCGCGCCGACTGCGCCCGTGAGCCGCCGCGCGCGGACCGTGCCCGTCGCGGCTCGGCGCTGAGCGAAACCCGGTAGCGCCTATCCTGGATAATCAGTGCACAGATCATCAGTGCACAGCTAGTCGGTGCACCGATGATCGGTGCACACACTTCCTCTCGTGAAGGGACCCCCATGCCTGCCCGCACCGAGCTCGCCCGCGTCGACCTGCGCGGACGAACCCCGTCCGTCGCCGAACTCCGGTCGGCCCTGCCCCGCGGCGGAACGGACGTGGACTCGGTGCTGCATCAGGTGCGGCCGATGGTCGAGGCGGTCCGTGACCGCGGCGCCGAGGCCGCCCTCGAGTTCGGTGAAAAGTTCGACGGGGTCCGTCCCGCGTCCGTCCGGGTGCCGCGCGCGGAACTGACCCGCGCCCTCACCGAACTCGACCCGGACGTGCGTGCCGCCCTTGAGGTTGCGATCGACCGGACCAGGAAGGTGCACGCCGACCAGCGCCGCACCGACACCATCACCGAGGTCGTGCCCGGCGGCACCGTCACCGAACGCTGGGTGCCGGTCGAGCGGGTCGGCCTCTACGTGCCCGGCGGCAACGCCGTTTACCCGTCGTCCGTGGTGATGAACGTGGTGCCCGCGCAGGCCGCTGGCGTCGAATCGCTCGTCGTTGCCTCGCCGCCGCAGGCCGCGTTCGGCGGGCTGCCGCACCCGACGATCCTCGCCGCCGCCGAACTGCTCGGCGTCACCGAGGTGTGGGCGGTCGGCGGCGGTCAGGGCATCGCGCTGCTCACCTACGGCGGCACCGACACCGATGAGGCGGGCGCCGAGCTCGCCCCGGTCGACCTGATCACCGGCCCCGGCAACATCTACGTCACCGCCGCCAAGCGGCTGTGCCGCGGCCTGGTCGGCATCGACGCCGAGGCCGGCCCCACCGAGATCGCAATCCTTGCCGACCGCACCGCCGACCCCGTGCACGTCGCGGCCGACCTGATCAGTCAGGCCGAGCACGACGTGATGGCCGCATCCGTCCTCGTCACCGACTCCACCGAGCTGGCCGACGCGGTCGACGACGCGCTGACCGCGCAGCTGGAGCTGACCAAGCACCGGGACCGGGTCGCGGCCGCGCTCGCGGGCAGCCAGTCCGGGATCGTGCTCGTCGACTCGATCGACGACGGCCTGCGGGTTGTCAACGCCTACGCCGCCGAACACCTCGAGATCCAGACCGAGGATGCCACCGCGGTCGCCGCCCGGGTGCGGTCCGCAGGCGCCATCTTCGTCGGCCCCTGGGCGCCGGTCAGCCTCGGCGACTACTGCGCAGGCTCCAACCACGTCCTCCCGACCGCGGGCTGCGCGCGGCACTCGTCCGGCCTGAGCGTGCAGACGTTCCTGCGCGGCATCCACGTCGTCGACTACTCGGAGTCGGCGCTGAAGGACGTGGCGCGGCACGTGATCAACCTCGCGAACGCCGAGGACCTGCCCGCACACGGGGAGGCCGTTCGGCTGCGTTTCGAGAGCCTCCGGTGAGCGCCGCCGTTCCCGGCGCTGCGGCGACCGTCGACGACCTGCCGCTGCGCGAGAACCTGCGCGGCAAGTCCGCCTACGGTGCTCCGCAGCTCACGGTCCCGGTGCAGCTGAACACCAACGAGAACCCGCACCCGCCGACCCGCGCCCTCGTCGACGATGTCGCCGAGTCGGTCCGGGAGGCGGCCCGCGAACTGCACCGCTACCCGGACCGGGACGCCGTCGCACTGCGCACCGACCTGGCCGCCTACCTGTCCCGGCAGACCGGGGTGGCGGTCACCGTCGACAACGTATGGGCCGCCAACGGGTCCAACGAGATCCTGCAGCAGCTGCTGCAGGCGTTCGCCGGGCCGGGCCGCAGCGCAATGGGGTTCGTGCCCTCCTACTCGATGCACCCGATCATCGCCGACGGAACCGACACCACCTGGCTGCCGGTGCTGCGGGGCGCCGACTTCGCGCTCGACGTGGACGCCGCGGTCGACGCCATTTCCGCGAAACGGCCCGACGTCGTGTTCGTCACCAGCCCCAACAATCCGACCGGGCACAGCATCCCGATCGGTGCGCTGCGGCTGCTGCTCGACGCCGCACCGGGGATCGTCATCGTCGACGAGGCGTACGCCGAGTTCTCCGAGGCGCCGAGTGCGCTCACCCTGATCGACGAGTACCCGACCAAGCTGGTGGTGTCGCGGACGATGAGCAAGGCGTTCGCGTTCGCGGGCGGCAGGCTCGGCTACCTTGCCGCCGCACCGGCATTCATCGACGCGCTGCTGCTGGTGCGGCTGCCGTACCACCTGTCGGTGGTCACCCAGGCCGCGGCAAGGGCCGCACTGCGGCACGCCGACGAGACCCTCGCCAGCGTGCACGCCCTCGCCGCCGAGCGGGTCCGGGTGTCGAAGGCGCTGTCCGACACCGGATTCCACGTCATTCCGTCGGACGCCAACTTCATCCTGTTCGGCGAGTTCGCCGACAGTGCCCGGGCCTGGCAGGCCTACCTCGACCGCGGGGTCCTGATCCGCGACGTCGGGATCCCCGGCTACCTGCGCACCACCGTCGGTCTCGCCTCCGAGAACGACGCCTTCATCGCGGCCAGCGACGCGATCGCCGCCACCGAGCTCACAACAGGAGAGACCCGATGACCGACCGCATCGCGAAGATCGAACGGACCACCAAGGAGTCGTCGATCGCCGTCGAACTCAACCTCGACGGCACCGGCATCGTCGACATCTCCACCGGCGTCCCGTTCTTCGACCACATGCTCACCGCGCTCGGTGCACACGCCAGCTTCGACCTCACCGTCAAGGCGGAGGGCGACATCGAGATCGAGGCACACCACACCGTCGAGGACACCTCGATCGTGCTCGGCCAGGCGCTCGGCCAGGCCCTCGGGGACAAGAAGGGCATCCGCCGCTTCGGGGACGCCTACATCCCGATGGACGAGTCCCTCGTGCACGCCGCCGTGGACGTCTCCGGACGGCCCTACTGCGTGCACACCGGCGAACCGGAACACATGCTGCACACCGTGATCGGCGGCTACCCCGGCGTCCCCTACGCCACCGTGATCAACCGGCACGTCTTCGAGTCCATCGCGTCGAACGCGCGGATCGCGCTGCACGTGCGAGTGCTCTACGGCCGCGACCAGCACCACATCACCGAGGGCGAGTTCAAGGCCGTCGCCCGCGCGCTGCGCGAGGCCGTCGAGCCGGACCCGCGGGTGACCGGGGTGCCGTCCACGAAGGGCGCGCTGTAGATGGGCACCATCCTGATCTACGCCCTGTTTCTGATCGCCGGCTTCGCGATCGGCGGCGCCTACTCGATGTGGCGCAATGGCAACAAGCTCGGCATGGGTGTCCTGATCGTCATCGCGGCGCTCGCGGCCGCGGGCGGCGTCCTGCGTCTGGTCTGACCGGCGTGCCGTCGCTCCTGCGGACCCGCGGCATGCCGGTCGCGATGGCGATGGGGTTCACCGCGTTCGGCGGCTGGTCGCTGCTGCTTCCGGTGATCCCGCTCGCCGTGTCCGAGGCAGGCGGGTCGGACGCCCTCGCGGGCGCCGTCACCGCGGTGTTCATGGCCGCCACCGTCGCCACCCAACTGGGCACCCCGAGGCTGCTGCACACGGTGGGCTACCGGCCGGTGCTTGCGGTCGGCTGCCTGCTGCTCGGCGCCCCCGCGCTGGCCTTCCTGCTCTCCACCGACGCCGTCCCCGCCCTGGTGATCTCCGCGATCCGCGGTGTCGGCTTCGGCCTGCTCACCGTCGCGGGCAGTGCACTCGTCGCGGAACTGGCGCCGCCGCGCCTGCTCGGCCGCGCGACCGGCGCGCAGGGCATCGCGATCGCCACCGGGCAGATGATCGGGCTGCCCGTCGGACTCGCGCTGTTCGACGGCGGCAACGCCCACCTGACCTACCTGCTCGGTGCCGCGGTGCCGCTGCTCTCGATCGTGGCGATCGCGGCGCTGCCTCCGGTGCGGCACGCCGGCCAGGCAGGCCCGACGGTGCGGTTGCCGGTCGCGGTGCTGCTGGTGCCGTGTCTGGCGATGCTGGTCGTCGCGTCCGTATACGGCGGAGTGACCAGCCTGCTGCCGATCGCGACGAGCGACCGGGCGGCGCTGGCCGGGTTGGCGCTCGCCGTGGTCAGCGGCGCGATCCTGGTCGGACGCTACGGCGGGGGTCTGCTGCTGGACCGGGTGGGGGTTGGCCGGATCATGGTGCCCGCCCTGACCACCGCGGCGGCGGGCGCGGCGCTGTTCGCCGTCGCGGTGACCGTCGACGGTGGTGCCGTCGCGGTCGTCGCGCTGATCGCCGGTGCTGCGCTGTTCGGCGTCGGCTTCGGCGCGGTGCAGAACGAGGCGCTGGTCGGGCTGTTCCGCTCCGCCGGGCCCACCCGGCTCGGCGCGGCAAGCGCGGCCTGGAACATCGCCTACGACGCGGGCACCGGCGCTGGCGCCCTCGCGCTCGGCGTCGTCGCCGGGATCGCCGGGTATCCGGGCGTGTTCACCGTCGGAGCGGCGATCATCGCGGCGGTGATCCCGGTCGCCCTGCTGCGCAGTGTCCCGCCGCAACCGGTGGGCGCGACCGGTCCGGGGCCCGCGGCCGATAGAGTCGACCCATGACCTCCGTCGCCCTCCTCGATTACGGTTCCGGGAACCTGCACTCCGCGCAGCGCGCCCTCGCGCGGGTCGGCGCCGACGTCACCGTCACCTCCGACCCCGAGATCGCGCTCGCCGCGGACGGGCTCGTCGTCCCCGGCGTCGGCGCATTCGCCGCCTGTATGGAGGGGCTGAAGCGAGTTCGGGGGGAACGGATCATCGGCAAGCGCCTCGCGGGCAGCCGACCGGTCCTCGGGATCTGCGTCGGCATGCAGATCATGTTCGACCGCGGCGTCGAGCACGGCGTGTTGGCGGACGGCTGCGGCGAGTGGCCCGGCACCGTCGAACGGCTCCCCGCCGACGTCCTCCCGCACATGGGCTGGAACACCCTGGACGCGCCAGCCGACAGCGTCCTGTTCGCCGGCCTCGACGCCGACACCCGCTTCTACTTCGTGCACTCCTACGGCGTGCAGAAGTGGGAGCTTGCTGCCGACGACCTGATCAAGCCCGCGAAACTCACCTGGGCCGAGCACTGTGCGCCGTTCCTCGCCGCCGTCGAGAACGGGCCGCTGTCGGCCACCCAGTTCCACCCCGAGAAGTCCGGCGACGCCGGGGCGGCGCTGCTCGAAAACTGGGTCCGCAGCCTGTGAGCGGGCAGCGCGGGAACCTGTCGTTCGGCAAGCTCGCGCTGTTCTCGATGGGCGCGGCGGGTGCGGTGCTCGTCCTGGTCACCGTGCTGATCGCGGTGCTGCAGCCCGGACCCGGCGTCGGGCTGGTGATCGGACTCGGCGGGGTGGCCGCCGCGATCGCCGCGATGGGGGTCGTGTCCACCCGGATGACGCGCCGCGCGTTCGACGACCGGGACGGTGACCCCGGGTCGGGGCCCGGCCGATGACGGACTAGGGTTGACGCACGTGAGCCTGGTCCTTTTGCCTGCGGTAGATGTCGTCGACGGTCAAGCTGTTCGCCTCGTTCAGGGGGAGGCAGGCAGCGAAACCAACTACGGATCGCCGCGTGACGCCGCCCTCGCCTGGCAGAACGCCGGCGCCGAATGGGTGCACCTGGTCGACCTCGATGCGGCGTTCGGTCGCGGCTCCAACCGGGACATGCTCGCCGGCGTCATCGGGGAACTCGACGTGAAGGTCGAACTGTCCGGCGGCATCCGCGACGACGAGTCCCTCGAGGCCGCGCTCGCGACCGGGTGCGCCCGCGTCAACCTCGGCACCGCCGCCATCGAGAACCCCGAATGGTGCGCCAGCGCCATCGCCCGCTTCGGCGACAAGATCGCGGTCGGCCTCGACGTGCGCGGCGTCGACGGACGCTGGCAGCTGCGCGGACGCGGCTGGGTCACCGAGGGCGGGGACCTGTTCGAGACCCTCGCCCGCCTCGACCGGGACGGCTGCGCCCGCTACGTCGTCACCGACGTCTCCAAGGACGGCACCCTCACCGGCCCGAACCTCGACCTGCTGCGCGAGGTCTGCGCGGCCACCGACGCGCCGGTCGTCGCGTCGGGCGGCATCTCCGTGCTCGACGACGTCGTCGCGATCGCGGGACTCACCGAGCTCGGCGTCGAGGGAGCGATCATCGGGAAGGCGCTGTACGCGGGTCGCTTCACGCTGCCCGAGGCCCTCGCCGCGGTGTCCGGCTAGTCTCGCCCCCATGACCGACCCACGCGAGTTGCTCACGGTTGCCGGGGGAGTGCTCGACGGGGTCGTGGACCGGTTCCTCGCCGGTGTCGGCGCACCGAGCGCGGTGGCGAAGGGGCCGCGGGACTTCGCGACCGCCGTCGACCTGGAGCTGGAGAAGCGGCTGACCGCCGAACTCGCCGACCGCACCGGGATCCCGGTGCACGGGGAGGAGTTCGGCGGCCCCGACCTGGACACCGGAACGGTGTGGGTGCTCGACCCCGTCGACGGCACCCTGAACTACTCGGCGGGCCTGCCGACCGCGGGAATCCTGCTCGCCCTGCTGCAGGACGGCGAGCCGGTCCTCGGACTGACCTGGTTGCCGATGATGAACCGGCGCTACGCCGCCGCGCTCGACGGTCCGCTGCTGTGCAACGGGGAGGAACTGCCGCGGCTGCGGGACCGGGACCTGACGGACGCCATGGTCGGGTTCGGTGCGTTCAACCTGGACGGCAGGGGACCCATCCCCGGCGAGTACCGGGTGCGGGCCCTCGCCGCGGTGAGCCGGGTATGCAGGCGGCTGCGGATGCACGGGTGCACCGGCGGGGACCTGGCGTTCACCGCGGCCGGTGTGCTGGGCGCGTCCGTCGTGTTCGGGTACCACCCGTGGGACAACGCGCCCGGTGTCGCGCTGGTGCGGGCGGCGGGTGGTGTCGTCACCGATCTCGCTGGCGAGCCCTGGCATTTGGGGTCGCGGTCGCTGCTCGCGGCGGCGCCGGGGGTGCACGAACAGATCTTGGACATTCTGGTCCCGCTGGGTGATCCGGGGGACTACCGGGAAGGAACGACATGAGTGTTGCGGTGCGGGTCATCCCGTGTCTGGACGTCGACGCGGGCCGCGTGGTCAAGGGCGTCAACTTCGAGAACCTCCGGGATGCTGGCGATCCCGTCGAACTGGCCGCGGCCTATGACGCGCAGGGAGCCGACGAGCTGACCTTCCTCGACGTCACCGCGTCCACCTCCGACCGCGGCACGATGCTCGACGTCGTGACCCGCACCGCCGAGCAGGTGTTCATCCCGCTCACCGTCGGCGGCGGCGTCCGGACCGAGGAGGACGTGGACCGGCTGCTGCGGGCCGGTGCCGACAAGGTCAGCGTCAACACCGCCGCGATCGCTCGGCCGGAACTGCTGCGCGAGCTGAGCCACCGGTTCGGTGCCCAGTGCATCGTGCTGTCGGTCGACGCCCGCACCGTCCCCGACGGTCAGCAGCCGACGCCGTCCGGCTGGGAGGTCACCACCCACGGTGGCAAGCGCGGCACCGGGATCGACGCGATCGAGTGGGCGCAGCGCGGCGCCGAGCTCGGGGTCGGGGAGATCCTGCTCAACTCGATGGACGCCGACGGCACCAAGGCGGGTTTCGACCTGCCGATGATCCGCGCGGTCCGCGCGGCCGTGCACGTCCCGGTGATCGCCAGCGGCGGCGCAGGCGCGGTCGAGCACTTCGCGCCCGCCGTCCAGGCCGGCGCCGACGCGGTGCTCGCCGCCAGCGTGTTCCACTTCGGGGACATGACGATCGGGGACGTGAAGGCGTCCATGCGCGGGGAAGGAATCACCGTCCGATGAGCACCCTCGACCCGGCGATTGCGGCCCGGCTCAAGCGCAACGAGGCCGGACTGTTCAGTGCGGTGGCGCAGGAACGGTCCACCGGCGACGTCCTGATGGTCGCGTGGATGGACGACGAGGCCCTCGCGCGCACGCTGGAAACCCGTAAGGGAACGTACTTTTCGCGGTCGCGGAACGAGTACTGGGTGAAGGGGGAGACCTCCGGACACACCCAGTACGTGCACGAGGTGCGCCTCGACTGCGACGGCGACAGCGTGCTGCTGATCGTCGACCAGGAGGGCGCCGCCTGCCACACCGGCACGCACACCTGCTTCGACGCCGACGTCCTGCTGCCCCGCCCCTAACCGCCCCGATGCATTGAATGGGGGTTCATGCCTCATCCGCGCGCCGGAACTGACGCATGAACCCCCATTCAACGGGCTGGGGGGCCGGCCGCGCACAATGACCGGCATGCCGCTGATTCAGATTTCCCAGACCGCCGGACTGTCCGCCAAGCGCAAGCGCGCCGTGATCGCGGCCGTCACCGCCGCCTACGCCGAGGCCAGCGGCAAGGACCCCGCCAAGGTGTGGGTCACGATCACCGACGTCCCCGGCGAGGACTGGGGCGTCGGCGGCGTCCCGCTCGCCTGACGGACCCTCCCCGAACCATTGAACGGGGGTTCATGGGTCATCCGCGTGCCGGAGGTGAGGCATGAACCCCCATTCAACGTGCGGTGACGGGGGCGCCCGCCTCGGCGAGGACGGCGCGGATCTGCCGCAGAAGCGTTGCGCGGCCGCGCATCAGCTGCCGGGCCTTGACCCGGATGACGCGCCAACCCGCGGCCTCGAGGGCGTTCCACCGCTCGACGTCGCGGTTGCGTTGCTCGGGGTCGAAGTGGTGGTCGCCGTCGTATTCGACGATGACCCGCCACTTTTCCCAGCACAGGTCGACGCGCCCGATCCAGCGGCCGTCCGCGTCGCGGACCTGCACCTGCGACTCGGGGCGGGGCAGGCCGTCGCGGACGATCGCGAGACGCGTCCGGGTCTCCCAGAGCGACTCGGCGCCCTCGTCCGAGAGCGTGATCACCTGCCGGAGCTGGACGATGCCCCGGGCGCGCGAGTGCGCGGCGGTGAACGCCGTGAGCGCCGCGCGGGTCAGCCCGGTGGCCTGGTAGAGCGCGTCCACCATCTCGACGGCCTCGTCCAGCGGGAGGCGTCGCCCAAGGTCGAAGGCGGTACGGGCGGCCGTGGTGAGTCGGCGCCCCGCGGAGTGGACGCATTCGTCGTCGGGGATGCGCTCGCGATAGAGCTCGATTCCCGGCGGCGGAGACCGGTGCGGTGTCCAGGCGAGCGCACCGGGAGCGGACGGATCTATCCATTTCGTGCCCAGCAGCGCCGCCGCCGACCGTCCTGCCAGCACCCCGCGGCCGCGACACCAGATCCAGACGGCGCGGGCGCGGACGGACGCGTCGACGTCGACGTCCCGGCTGACGTAGGTGTCCGGGTAGAGGCGCCGGTGGTGGCGCAGGCGGTAGCGGCAGAGCCGGCCGTCGGCGACGGCGCGCGCTCCGGAGAACGGTTCCCCCGAGGTGTCCATGCGCCGACGCTCGCACGACCACCACTGGTGGCCGGCCTGCTCGGCTGGCCTTCGCGGGTGCCTGTGGACGGGCGGCGAGCGTCGTCCCCATCCCGCGACCGGCCCTTGCATTGAACGGGGGTTCATGCGTCATCCGCGTGCCGGACGTCGCGCATGAACCCCCGTTCAATCCTTGGGGGGGCGGCGTCAGGCCTTGCCGGTGCCCTCGGCGATCGCGCTGTCGAGCTGGGTGACCATCGTCTTGCCCAGCGCGATCAGCTCGCGGACCTGGTCGTCGTCGAGGCCGTCGAAGACGAGTGCCTGCACCGTCTCGACGTGGCCGGGGGCCGCCTCCGCGACCTTGGCGTGCCCGGCAGCGGTGAGCACGGCGAAGGAGCCTCGGGCCCCGACGATCGCCTTGCGGCGCACCCAGCCCGCCTTCTCCATCTTCGTGATCACATGCGACAGCCGGGACAGCGAGGCGTTGGCCGCAGTGGCGAGCACGCTGAGCTGCAGGCGCCGCTTGGGTGCCTCCGACAGGACGGCGAGGACGAAGTACTCGAAATGGGTGAGCTTCGCGTCGCGCTGCAGCTGGGTGTCGAGGGCGGCGGGGAGTCGCGTGGTCAGCGCGACCAGCTCCCGCCAGGCCCGCTGCTGTTCGTCGGTGAGCCAGCGCGGTTCGTGCGTCTCCTGTGCCTCGGTCATCTGCCGCCCCCTCGGAATAGTTGTGGCCGGTACGCGTTGACCCTACGGTAGTTGAAGCTTCAACGTAAGGGAGTGGACATGTCGGATCTCGTCATGCCGTCGCTGTACCTCAGCCATGGTGCACCGCCGCTCGTCGACGACGCACTGTGGGTCTCGCAACTGCAGGCGTGGTCGGCGAATCTGCCGCGACCGACGGCGATCCTGATGGTGTCGGCGCACTGGGAGTCCGCGCCGCTGACCATCGGGTCGGTCACCACGGGAACTCCACTGGTCTATGACTTCGGCGGATTCGACCCCAAATACCGCCGGGTCCGGTATCCCGCGCCGGGGGCGCCCGACCTGGCGCGACAGGTCGCCGCGCTGATGCCCGACGACGAACCGGTGTACCACCGGCCGGACCGCGGGCTTGATCACGGCGCCTACGTCCCGTTGACCGTGATGTACCCGGACGCCGACATTCCGGTGCTCCAGATGTCGATGCCCACCCTCGACCCGCAGCGGCTGCTGCACCTGGGGGAACGGCTGCGCCCCCTGCGCGACGCGGGCGTGCTGATCGTGGGGTCCGGATTCACCACCCACGGGCTGCCGTTCCTGCGGGACTGGACGCCCACCGCCGCCGCGCCTGGCTGGTCTCGGGAATTCGACGCATGGGCCAGCGAGCGCTTCGCCGCAGGCGACGTCGACGCGCTGGTCGACTTCCGGGCACAGGCACCGGGCATGCCGTACGCGCATCCGACGATCGAACACTTCGCGCCGCTGTTCGTCGCGCTCGGGGCGTCCAGCGATCCCGAGCAGACTCCCAAGCAGGTCGTCGACGGATTCTGGATGGGACTGTCCAAGCGGTCCCTGCAGCTGGCGTAGGCAGCTCCGCCGCCCGTGCGTGATTTTTGGCTCTACTGACGCATCCGTGGGTCCACCAGAGTCGGCAACCGAGGCGGGTCACCCCCGAGACTGAGCATCGCCAACGCGATCAACGACTCGGGGGTGGCAAACCCGAACGCCTGCCGAGTAATCAACCGAATCTTCGTATTCACCGACTCGATCCGGCCATTAGACAGACCATGCTCGATCGCAGCAAGGATCGGCGCCCGCTGAGCGGCAACCGAACCCGCAAGCGCAACGAACTCGGTAATCCCACTGCCTGCCGCACGGCCGAGCCAGGCATCGAGTTCCGGTTCTGCGGCGGTGTGATCAAGCGCGAAGATCAGCCGCAACTCTTCTTTAAGCAGGTAGGCGCGGTGCACCAACGGGTCGTGCAGAGCAACCCACTCAAGTTGAGTCTTCTGTCGGGCGGTGAGATTCTCCGGGTTCTTCAACAATGCCCACCGCACGTTCTTGACCTGGTGTGACGGGCTCGACCGGTCAGGTTTGGTGCGGGCGTGCCACTGCGACGCCTGCCTGGACGGCTCGGTGCGACGGGCCCGATTCCACGCGCTACGACGCACCTTGTCGAGGGACTTCGTCGCCCACGCAACGATGTGGAACGGGTCCGCGCACCGCACCGCCTGCGGGGCACGTGCGGCCACGACATGCGCGATCCACGATGCAGCGTCGGCGGTGATGTGCGTCAGTTGCGCGGACCGCTGCTCGCCGAGCAGGGTGAAGAACTTCTCCAGGGTGGCCTTGTCGCGGCCTGCCGCGGCCCACACCAGCCGACCGGTGCTGTGGTCGACGACCACCGTCAGGTACTTATGACCGCGTTTGTAGGAGATCTCGTCGATCCCGATCCGCGTCAGCCCAGCGAACCGATCGGTTGCGTGTTCGCTGTCGGCCCAGACCCGGTCGACGATCGCACCGACGGTCCGCCACGCGATCCGGGTCAACTCCCCGGTGGCGGACTTGCTGGTGTGGGTGGCCAGCCATGCGACGGTGTCGTCGAAGACCCGGGTGTGGCCGGCGCCGTGGCGTGCCCAGGGCACCGCGGCGACGACCACCCCGTGGAAACGGCAGGTCACCCTCGGTGCCTCGGCCTCGAGGTAGGTGTGGGCGAGGCCGACGTCGACGGTCCGCCACAACCGCACCCCATGTCCGCGGTCATAGCGGGAGCACCGGCGGTTGCAGATCCCGCACCGTGAGCACGCCCGCGCGTTGGGACGCACCGACACGATCATCGCGTCGAGGTTGTCGTCCCAGCGGGTCGCGTTGATGACGGTCTTGTCGAGTCCGAGGACCCGCTTCCATATGCTTGTGTCGCGCACGCCGTTTTCCGTGTCTGTAGTGGACTGTTTCTAGACAATCCAGAACGCTACTGGGAGAACGGCGTGCGCCTCATTTGGTACGGGGTTCCACCCACGGACACGTCACAAGAGCCTGATTTTTACCCCGATCGGGGTAAAAATCACGCACGGGCGCGTCAGCGCTTCAGGAAGCTGAGCGCCTGGTCGGCGTGCGTGCTGGCGCGCAGCTCGCTGGCGATCACCTTCAGCACCGTGCGGTCGGTGCCGATGACGAAGGTGGTGCGCTTCACCGGCGACAGCCGCGCGAGCATCCCGCGCCGGACCCCGAACTGCTCGGCGACCGCACCGCCGACATCGGAGAGCAGCGGATAGTCGAACGACTTCGCCGCCGCGAACGACGCCTGCGTCGCCACCGGATCCACCGAGATCCCCGCCCGCGCCGCTCCGACCGCCGCGAACTCGGCAGCGAGGTCCCGGAAATGGCAGGCCTCCGCGGTGCACACCGGGGTGTTCGCCGCCGGGTAGAAGAACAACACCAGCGGCCCGTCGGCGACCAGTTCGGACAGCGTGCGCACCGCGCCAGTCTGGTCGGGGAGCGCGAAATCGGGGGCCTGATCACCGGTCTGCATGCGCGCGAGGCTACCGCGCGCGACCGCCACCGAATCGGGGCTGGGATGATGGGCGCATGCCCGGCGAGTCGATCACCGTGACCCCCGCAGCCGCCGCGACGGCCGCAGCCACCACCACCCGTGCACAGTTCCGTGCGCTGGCGGCCGAGCATCGGGTCGTCCCGGTGACCCGAAAGGTCTTGGCGGACGCGGAAACCCCGCTCTCCGCGTACCGCAAGCTCGCGGCGGACCGGCCCGGAACGTTCCTGCTCGAGTCCGCCGAGAACGGCCGCTCCTGGTCCCGCTGGTCGTTTATCGGTGCGGGCAGCCCCGCGGCCCTGACCGTCGTGGACGGCGAGGCCGCCTGGTACGGCAACGTTCCGGCCGGCGCCCCCTGCGGCGGCGACCCGATCGCCGCGCTCGGCCAGACCCTCGAACTGCTGCGCAGCGAACGCCTGCCCGACCTGCCCCCGTTGACCGGCGGCATGGTCGGGTTCATGGGCTACGACGTCGTGCGCCGCCTGGAACGGCTGCCGAGTCACGCCGTCGACGACCTGCAGATCCCCGAGATGGTGATGCTGCTCGCCACCGACCTGGCCGCCGTCGACCACCACGAGGGGGCGATCACGCTGATCGCCAACGCGGTGAACTGGGACGGCAGCGACGACCGCGTCGACGAGGCGTACGACGACGCCGTCGCCCGGCTCGACGCGATGACCAGCGCCCTCACCGCGCAGGCGCCGTCGACGGTGTCGGCGTTCACCACCCCAGCACCCGAGTTCCGGCGGCAGCGCAGCACCGAGGAGTTCGGCACCGACGTGCGCAGGCTGATCGCCGAGATCGAGGCCGGTGAGGCGTTCCAGGTGGTGCTCTCGCAACGCTTCGAGATGGACACCGACGCCGCCCCGGTGGACATCTACCGGATGCTGCGCGCGTCCAACCCGAGCCCGTACATGTACCTCGTCAACGTCCCGGACGGGGACGGTGGCACCGCGTTCGCGATCGTCGGGTCGAGCCCCGAGTCCCTCGTCACCGTCAAGGACGGCACCGCGACCACGCACCCGATCGCGGGCACCCGGTGGCGCGGCACCACCGAGGAGGAGGACCTGCTGCTCGAGAAGGACCTGATCGCCGACGAGAAGGAGAACTCCGAGCACCTGATGCTCGTCGACCTCGGCCGCAACGACCTCGGCCGGGTGTGCGAGCCGGGGACGGTCCGCGTGCACGACTACCGGCACGTCGAGCGCTACAGCCACGTCATGCACCTGGTCTCCACGGTCACCGGCCGCCTCGCCGACGGCAAGCATGCCCTCGACGCGGTCACCGCCTGCTTCCCGGCGGGGACCCTGTCCGGGGCGCCGAAGGTGCGGGCGATGGAGCTGATCGACGAGCTCGAACCGACCCGCCGCGGCATCTACGGCGGCATCGTCGGCTACCTCGACTTCGCGGGTGACGCCGACACCGCGATCGCGATCCGGTCCGCGCTGGTCAAGGACGGCACCGCGTACGTGCAGGCCGGGGCCGGTGTGGTCGCCGACTCCGACCCGGTCTACGAGGACACCGAGGCCCGGAACAAGGCGATGTCGGCGCTCAGCGCGATCGCCGCGGCGGGCACCCTGCGCACCCTCGGAGTCACCGATGAGTGACGCCGACACCGCATCTCCCCGCCGCTCCGCCGCTGCCGCCGCGTTGCCTGCGCTGCTGCTCGCGGTCGCGGCGCTGTGCCTGTGGGCGGCATCGCGGATGACGTGGGTGCGGATCGATTCGTCCGACGGGCTCGGTGAGGCCCGCACCGTCGACCTCATCGGCGGCACCTGGGCGGCGGCAACCACGCCGCTGGCGCTGGCGTTGCTGGCCGCGATCGCCGCGTCGTTCGCGGTCCGCGGGTGGGCGTTGCGGGTGGTCGCGGTTGCGGTCGCGGCGGTCGCGGTCGCCGCGATCGTGCCCGCCGCGCAACTGCTGGTGTCGGAGGTGGACCCGGCACGGGCCGGTCGCCTCGCGGAACTGCCCGACCGCGCCGAGGTCACCGCCAGCGAGGTGTCCGTTGCGCCCGCCATGCTGGTGATCGTCGGGGGTGTGCTCGCGCTGGCCGCTGCGGTCGCGCTGCTGCGCAAGGCGTCGGTCGCCGCGGGTCTGTCGTCGAAGTACGCGGCACCCGCCGCCCGCAGGGACGAGGCGGCCCAGCGTCGCGATTCGGCGGAACCGCCGAGCCAGCGGGTGCTGTGGGATGCCCTCGACGCGGGCGACGATCCCACCGACGATTCCGCGGAGGAGGGTCCCGGCGAGGCCGACGGGCCCGGCCCGTCCGCTGGCACGGACACCCGCCGTTAGTCAAGAGAACGGCGGGCTCTAGGCTGGCTTCACCGGATGACGTTCCTCACAATCGGCGACAGCCCAGAAAGGACTCGGGACGAAATGACTGTTCTCGATTCGATTCTCGACGGGGTGCGCGCCGACGTCGCCGCCCGCGAGGCCGTCCTCGACTTCGCCGCGGTGAAGGCGGCTGCGGCTGCCGCCAAGCCCGCGCTCGACGCGGCCGCTGCGCTCCGCGCCGACGGCATCGGGGTCATCGCGGAGGTCAAGCGGGCCAGCCCGTCCAAGGGTGCGCTGTCGACGATCACCGACCCCGCCGCCCTGGCCCGCGCCTACGAGGAGGGCGGCGCCCGGGTGATCAGCGTGCTCACCGAAGAGCGCCGGTTCAAGGGGTCCCTCGCGGACCTCGATGCGGTGCGCCGGGCGGTGAGCATCCCGATCCTGCGCAAGGACTTCATCGTCGGCCCGTACCAGATCCACGAGGCCCGCGCGCACGGCGCGGACGTGATCCTGCTGATCGTCGCCGCCCTCGACCAGAACACCCTCGCCTCGCTGCTCGACCGGACCGAGTCCCTCGGCATGACGGCCCTCGTCGAGGTGCACACCGAGGAGGAGGCGGACCGCGCCCTCGAGGCGGGCGCCAGCGTCATCGGGATCAACGCACGCAACCTCAAGACCCTTGACGTGGACCGGGACACCTTCGGCCGGATCGCGCCCGGTCTCCCGAGCCGCGTCGTGAAGATCGCCGAGTCCGGGGTCCGGGGTCCCGCGGACCTGCTCGCCTACGCCGGTGCAGGCGCGGACGCGGTGCTCGTCGGCGAGGGGCTGGTCACCAGCGGCGATCCGCGGACCGCGGTGAAGGATCTCGTCGCGGCAGGCACCCATCCGTCGTGCCCGAAACCGGCACGCTGACCGGCTGACCCGGGCGGGAGACCGCCCCCGCCCCTAGGGCAGACTGGACGGGTGACTGCAGACGATCCCGTACTTTCCGCGAAGGGCTTCCCCAGCACGAACCAGGGCCTGCCACTGATGAGCGATGCAGTGGCGACCCCCACCGCGCACGAACCTGACGCGGGTGGACATTTCGGGGTCTTCGGCGGCCGCTACCTTCCCGAGGCCCTGATGGCCGTCATCGAAGAGGTGACCGCCGCCTACGAGAAGGAACGCGGCGACCCCGGCTTCCTTGCCGAACTCGACCGCCTCCAGCGCGACTACACCGGGCGGCCCTCGCCGGTGTACGAGGCCACCCGGCTCAGCGAGCACGCGGGCGGTGCGCGACTGCTGCTCAAGCGCGAGGACCTCAACCACACCGGGTCCCACAAGATCAACAACGTGCTCGGGCAGGTGCTGCTCGCCAAGCGGATGGGTAAGACCCGCGTCATCGCCGAGACCGGGGCTGGCCAGCACGGCGTCGCGACCGCGACCGCGTGCGCCCTCTTCGGGCTCGACTGCCTCGTCTACATGGGCGAGGTCGACACCCAGCGGCAGGCACTCAACGTCGCCCGCATGCGACTGCTCGGCGCCGAGGTGATCGCCGCGAAGACCGGGTCGCGCACCCTCAAGGACGCCATCAACGAGGCGATGCGGGACTGGGTCACCAACGCCGACAACACCTACTACTGCTTCGGGACCGCCGCCGGTCCGCACCCGTTCCCGGCGATGGTCCGCGATTTCCAGCGCATCATCGGTCTTGAGGCGCGTGCCCAGGTGCAGGCCTCGACCGGTCGGCTGCCCGACGCGGTCGTCGCGTGTGTCGGCGGCGGATCCAACGCGATCGGCATCTTCCATCCGTTCATCGACGACGCCGCGGTGCGGCTGGTCGGCATCGAGGCGGGCGGCGACGGCGTGGACACCGGGCGGCACGCCGCGACGATCGGCGGCGGCAGCCACGGCGCGCTGCACGGCGCGTACTCGTACCTGCTGCAGGATGAGGACGGGCAGACCATCGAGTCGCACTCGATCTCCGCCGGACTGGACTATCCCGGTGTCGGGCCGGAGCATTCGTGGCTCGCCGATACCGGTCGCGCCGAATATCGGTCGGCCACCGACACCGCCGCGATGGACGCGTTCGCGTTGCTGTGCCGCACCGAGGGCATCATCCCGGCGATCGAGTCCGCCCACGCCGTCGCGGGAGCACTCGAGGTCGGCAGGGAACTCGGCGAGGGCGCGATTGTGCTGGTGAACATCTCGGGCCGCGGCGACAAGGACGTCGACACCGCAGGCAAGTGGTTCGGATATCTCCCCGCAGACAGCACCGACGCCGAAGGAGCAGCGCAGTGAGCGCCCCGCACGAACGCCTCACCGAGATCTTCACGAGCTGCCGCGCCGAGAAGCGCGCCGCGCTGGTCGGGTACCTGCCGGTCGGCTATCCGACCGTCGCGGAGTCCGTCGCGGCCGTCACCACCCTCGTCGAGGCGGGCTGCGACCTCGTCGAGGTCGGCATCCCCTACAGCGACCCGGTGATGGACGGCACCACGATCCAGGACGCCGCCACCGCGGCGCTGGCCGCCGGGGTGCGCGTACGTGACGTGTTCCCTGCCGTGCAGGCCGTCACCGACGCGGGCGGGGCCGCGGTCGTCATGACCTACTGGAACCTGGTGCTCCGGTACGGGGTCGACAACTTCGCCCGTGACCTGGCCGCCGCGGGTGGGCTCGGGATAATCACCCCGGACCTGATCCCCGACGAGGCCGCCGAGTGGATCGCCGCCTCCGACAAGTACGGCCTCGGCCGCATCTTCCTGGTGTCGCCGTCGTCGACCAACGAGCGGCTCGCGATGACGCTGGACCAGTGCCGCGGCTTCGTGTACGCGACGTCGACGATGGGGGTCACCGGTGCCCGCGACAACGTCGACAACCGTGCGCCGGAACTGGTTGCCCGGGTTCGGGAGCACTCCGACATCCCCGTCGGCGTCGGTCTCGGCGTCCGATCCGGGGCGCAGGCCGCCGAGATCGCCGCGTACGCGGATGCGGTCATCGTCGGCTCCGCGCTCGTCACCGCGACGGCGGCGGGCCCGGATGCGTTGCGGGCCCTGACGACCGAACTCGCCGCCGGTGTCCGTTCGGCTACCGTGGCGTCGTGACGTCGACAGTCGAACTGCTCGCCTACCTCCCGAGTCCGCCGCAGGGGGTGTGGACCATCGGTCCGGTGCCGCTGCGGGCCTACGCCCTGTGCATCATCGCGGGCATCGTGGTCGCGGTGGTGTGGGGTGATCGCCGCTGGGTCGCCCGCGGGGGCGAGAAGGGCACCGTCCTCGACGTCGCGATCTGGGCGGTGCCGTTCGGCCTGGTCGGTGGCAGGCTGTACCACGTCCTCACCGACTGGAGCACCTACTTCGGGGAGGGTGGCAGCCCCGCCGACGCGCTGAAGATCTGGCAGGGTGGCCTCGGGATCTGGGGCGCGGTCGCGCTCGGCGCGGTCGGCGCGTGGATCGGCTGCCGCCGGATGGGGGTGTCCGTCGCCGCGCTCGGTGACGCGATCGCCCCGGCAGTCCTGCTGGCGCAGGCCATCGGCCGGCTCGGAAACTGGTTCAACCAGGAACTGTACGGCCGGGAGACGACGGTGCCGTGGGGGCTGGAGATCTATCAGCGGGTGAACGAGGCGGGCCGCCTCGACGCGCTGACCGGCACCTCCAACGGTGTCGTCGAGAGGGTTGTGCACCCGACCTTCCTGTATGAACTGGTCTGGAACGTCCTGGTCGTGATCCTGCTGGTCTGGGTGGACCGCCGCTTCCGGATCGGGCACGGCCGCCTGTTCGCGCTGTATGTGGCCGGCTACTGCCTCGGCCGGTTCTTCGTGGAGCTGATGCGTGACGACCACGCCACCCTGATCGCCGGGATCCGGATCAACTCGTTCACCGCGGCGATCGTATTCGCCTGTGCGGTGGCGTACGTTGTCCTCGCGACGAAGGGTCGCGAGACGCCCGCTGAACTGCGGATCGGGAAGGCCCGCACCGAGTACGTCGCCGAGCACCCCGACGCGGCGCCCGCCGCCGACGGTGACGCCGCCGACGGCGACCCGGCCGCGCGGGCGAAGGGCACAACGACACCGGGGGAGGACTCGTGACCACACCCGACGACGACTGGCAGAAGCGCATCGAGAACGGTGGCAGCTGGGCCGACCCGGGGCCCGGGTATCCGCCGCCGCCGAGCGGCGGGACCGCCGACTCGCGGCCGCCCGGACCCGTGTACGGGGCGCCCAGTACCGGCCATCCGCCGCCCGGGTTCCCGCCGCTGGACGCGACGCAGCAGTTCGCCGCGGTGCCGGGATATGGCTACGCCCCCGCGGACGCGGGCGCGCCGTACGGCCGCGACCCGGTCACCGGGGAGCCGTTGTCGGACAAGTCGAAGGTCGCGGCCGGGCTGCTGCAGATCCTGCTCGGCATGGTCGGGGTGTGCGGGGTGGGCAGGCTCTATACCGGCAGCACCAACATCGGGCTCGCGCAGCTGCTGCTGTTCTGGGTCGGCTTCCCGGCAATGTTCCTGCTCGTCGGGTTTCTGATCGTGCCCGCGGTGTGGATCTGGGCGTTCGTCGACGGGATCCTGATGCTGACCGGGGCGGTCCGGGACGGGCAGGGGCGCAAGCTCCGCGACTGACCGCTCGACACCCGATGCCCGTGTGCACACCCGTTCTGCCGGCTGCACACGGGCGTTGGGCGTGCAGTGGGGGTGTGCGTGCCGGAGCGGGCGTGTGCACAGGGGGTGCCGCCGACCGACGGTGCCTGAAACCGGCACTCCTGCCAGCGGCGTTTCCGGCCTACACTGAGCGCACCCGAGTGTGACGCTCGGCCGACTGCGACCTGTGCGCCACACCGGACGTCGTCCACCCCCATGCGCCGCGTGCCATGACGGTGGCCGCCGAGTGGAGGTGTCAGGTGCTGTTCTCCCGGATACCCGAGCCGCGGGGCCTCTACGACCCGGCGCGTGAGTCCGACTCCTGCGGAGTCGCGATGGTCGCGGACCTGCACGGCCGCCGCAGCCACGGCATCGTCACCGACGGGCTGCTCGCCCTCGCGAACCTCGAACACCGCGGCGCGGCTGGCTCGGAGCCGAACAGCGGGGACGGCGCCGGGATCCTGCTGCAGCTGCCGGTCGAGCTGCTCGCCGCCGTCACCGGGTTCGACCTTCCCGACCCCGACCCGAACGGCGGCAACCGGTTCGCCGCAGGCATCTGCTTCCTGCCCCGCGACCCGGACGCCCGCCGCGCCGCGGTGACGCGCATCGAGCGGATCGCGGTGCAGGAGCACCTGGACGTGCTCGGGTGGCGGGAGGTGCCCGTCGACCCGGACGGCGCCGACATCGGCGCGGGCGCCCGCGACTGCATGCCGCACCTGAGTCAGCTGTTCGTCGCCGCCCGGGCGGGCCCGGAGGGCGTCCGCGCCTCCGGGCTCGACCTCGATCGGCTCGTCTACCCGCTGCGCAAGCGCGCCGAGCAGGCCCCCGACGACGAGCGCCTCGGCGTCTACTTCCCGTCCCTGTCCGCCAGGACGCTGGTGTACAAGGGAATGCTCACCACCACCCAACTGCCCGCCTTCTTCCCCGACCTACGCGACCCGCGGTGCGTCAGCGCGATCGCGATCGTGCATAGTCGCTTCTCCACCAACACGTTCCCGTCCTGGCCGCTTGCGCACCCGTTCCGGTACGTCGCGCACAACGGCGAGATCAACACCGTCCGCGGCAACCGGAATCGGATGCGGGCACGGGAGGCGCTGCTCGCGTCCGACCTGATCCCCGGCGATCTGCGGCGGCTGTATCCGATCTGCACGCCCGACGCCTCGGACTCCGCGTCGTTCGATGAGGTTCTCGAGCTGCTGCACCTCGGCGGCCGCAGCGTCGAGCACGCGGTGATGATGATGATCCCCGAGGCGTGGGAGAACCACCGGGCGATGCCGCAGTCCCGCCGCGACTTCTACCGCTACCACGCCTGCCTGATGGAACCGTGGGACGGGCCCGCCTGCGTGACGTTCACCGACGGCACCCGGGTCGGGGCGGTGCTGGACCGCAACGGGCTGCGGCCGGGCCGGTGGTGGCGGACGGTGGACGACCGCATCGTCCTCGCGAGCGAGGCCGGGGTGCTCGACGTCGAACCGTCGCGGGTGCTGGCGAAGGGCCGACTCGAGCCGGGTCGGATGTTCCTCGTCGACACGGCGGCGGGCCGGATTGTGCCCGACCCGGAGATCAAGGCGGACCTCGCCGCCGCCCGCCCGTACGGCGAGTGGCTGTACGCGGGCCTGCTCGGATTGGACGAGTTGCCCGCCCGGCCGCCGATCGTGCACCCGCACGAGTCGGTGCTGCGCAGGCAGGTCGCGTTCGGGTACACCGAGGAGGATCTGCGGATCCTGCTCACCCCGATGGCGTCGGGCGGCGGTGAGCCGCTCGGGTCGATGGGCACCGACACCCCCGTCGCGGTGATGTCGCAGCGTCCGCGGCTGCTGTACGACTACTTCGTCGAACTGTTCGCGCAGGTCACCAACCCGCCGCTGGACGCGATCCGGGAGGAGGTCGTCACCTCCCTGACCCGGGTGATGGGACCCGAGCAGAACCTGCTGCACCCCACCGCCGCGTCCTGCAGGCAGATCGTGCTGTCGTGGCCGGTGCTCGACAACGAGGCGCTCGGCAGGATCATCCACATCGACGACGAGGGCGACCACGCCGGGCTCGCGGCGACGGTGCTGCCCGCCCTGTACGACGTGGCGGACGGCGGGGACGGCATGGTGCGGGCGATCGAGGATCTGCGGGCCCGGGCGAGCGCAGCGATCGCCGACGGGTATCGCACCCTGGTGATCTCCGACCGCGACTCCGACCACGCCCGCGCCCCGATCCCGTCGTTGCTCGCGGTGTCGGCGGTGCACCACCACCTGATCCGGACCAGGGAACGCACCAAGGTCGCGCTCGTCGTCGAGTCCGGCGACGCCCGCGAGGTGCACCACGTGGCGTTGCTGATTGGGTTCGGGGCGGCCGCCGTCAACCCGTACCTGGCGATGGAGACGATCGAGGACCTCGTCGCGGAGGGCGAGCTGACGGGTCTGGAACCGGCGGTCGCGGTCCGCAACTATCTGACCGCGCTCGGCAGGGGGGTGCTCAAGGTGATGTCGAAGATGGGCATCTCCACGGTCGGGTCCTACACGGCGGCACAGGTTTTCGAGGCGATTGGGCTGGACCGCGCGGTGGTGCACGAGTACTTCCGCGGCACCACCTCGACGCTGGGCGGTGTCGGGGTCGACGTCCTCGCCTCGGAGGTCGCCGCCCGGCACCGGATGGCGTATCCGGACAACCCGGCCGACCTCGCGCACCGCCGCCTCGACGTCGGTGGCGAGTATCAGTATCGCAGGGAGGGTGAACTGCACCTGTTCACGCCGGAGACGGTGTTCCTGCTGCAGCACGCGACCCGCACCGGCCGCCGCGACGTGTTCGCCCGCTACAGCGCGGAGGTGAACACTCTCGCCGAGCGCGGCGGGGCGTTGCGCGGCCTGTTCCGGTTCCGGGAGGGGGTGCTGCCGCCGGTTCCGCTCGCCGAGGTGGAGCCGGTGGAGAGCATCGTCACCCGCTTCAACACCGGCGCGATGAGCTACGGGTCCATCTCCGCGGAGGCACACGAGACGATGGCCGTCGCGATGAACCGTCTTGGGGGGCGGTCGAATTCGGGTGAGGGTGGGGAGAACGCGGACCGGCTGCGGGATCCGCTGCGGCGCAGCGCCGTCAAGCAGGTCGCCAGCGGTCGATTCGGGGTGACCGGCGACTATCTCGTCAACGCCACCGACATCCAGATCAAGGTGGCGCAGGGCGCCAAGCCGGGCGAGGGCGGCCAGCTGCCCCCGTTCAAGGTGTATCCGTGGATCGCGGAGACCCGGCACTCGACCCCCGGTGTCGGGCTGATCTCCCCGCCGCCACACCACGACGTCTACTCCATCGAGGACCTCGCCCAGCTGATCCACGACCTGAAGAACGCCAACGAGAACGCCAGGGTGCACGTCAAACTGGTCAGCTCCGTCGGGGTCGGCACGGTCGCCGCTGGGGTGTCGAAGGCGCACGCCGATGTGGTGCTGATCTCCGGCAGCGACGGCGGCACCGGGGCCTCGCCGCTGACCTCGCTCAAGCACGCGGGGACGCCGTGGGAGATCGGTCTCGCCGACACCCAGCAGACCCTTGCCCTGAACGGGCTGCGGGACCGGATCACCGTCCAGTGCGACGGCGGCCTGCGGACCGGTCGGGACGTGATGGTCGCGGCGCTGCTCGGCGCCGAGGAGTACGGCTTCTCCACCGCGCCGCTCGTCGTCGCGGGCTGCATCATGATGCGGGTGTGTCACCTCGACACCTGCCCGGTCGGGGTCGCCACCCAGAACCCGGTGCTGCGGGCCCGGTACACCGGCCGACCGGAGTTCGTCGAGGAGTTCTTCCGGTTCGTGGCGGAGGAGGTTCGCGAACACCTCGCCAGGCTCGGGCTGCGGAGCATCGACGAGGCGACCGGCCGCGCCGACCTGCTGGACACCGCGGCGGGGGTGGCGCACTGGAAGAGCCGCGGCCTGGACCTGACGCCGATCTTCCTGGCGCCCGCCAGGCCCGACGGCGCACCGTCGCCGCAGCGGCACCGGGTCCGCGGCCAGGACCACGGGCTCGACCGCGCGTTGGACCGCAGCCTGATCCAGCTGGCGGAGGGCGCCCTCGAGGACGCGCACCCGGTGCGGCTGCGGCTGCCGGTGCGCAACGTCAACCGCACCGTCGGGACCCTGCTCGGCGCCGAGGTGACCCGCCGCTACGGCGCGACTGGGCTGCCGGACGAGACCATCGTCGTGACCCTGACCGGGTCGGCGGGGCAGTCCCTCGGCGCCTTCGTCCCGCCGGGGATCACCCTCGAGATGATCGGCGACGCCAACGATTACGTCGGCAAGGGGCTCTCCGGCGGACGGATCGTGGTGCGGCCCGCCGCGGACGCGCCGTTCGACGCGGAGCAGCAGGTGATCGCGGGCAACACCATCCTCTACGGCGCCACCTCCGGGGAGGTGTTCCTGCGGGGCCGGGTGGGGGAGCGATTCGCGGTCCGCAACTCGGGGGCGACGGCGGTCGTCGAGGGCGTCGGCGACCATGCCTGCGAGTACATGACCGGTGGCCGGGTGGTGATCCTCGGACCGACGGGACGCAATGTGGCTGCCGGGATGTCCGGGGGCATCGCCTACGTGCTGAACCTGGATCCGACGCTGGTCAACACCGCGATGGTCGACCTCGAACTGCTCGACCCCGACGACCTCGACTGGGTGCGCGACGCCGTTGCCGCGCACCGCGACCGCACCGGATCGCCGGTCGCGGCGTCGGTGCTCGCCGACTGGCCGCGGCGCAGCGGACTGTTCACCAAGATCCTCCCGGTCGACTACAAACGGGTGCTGGAGGCGACCCGGCTTGCGCGCGCCGAGGGTCGCGACGTCGACACCGCGATCATGGAGGCGGCCCGTGGCTGACCCGCACGGCTTTCTCCGGATTCGCAAGAGTGAGGCCCCGAAACGTCCTGTCGCCGAGCGGGTTCGGGACTGGGCGGAGGTCGGTGCCGGTCAGGCGGGCGAGGAGCGGGCCAGGGAGGTCGCGGAGCAGGGCGCCCGCTGCATGGACTGCGGCATCCCCTTCTGCCACTCCGGGACCGCGGGCTGCCCGCTCGGCAACCTGATTCCGGAATGGAACGACCTGGTGCGGCGCGGACGCTGGTCCGCCGCCGCGGACCGGTTGCACGCGACCAACAACTTCCCCGAGTTCACCGGCCGGATCTGTCCGGCGCCGTGCGAGGCGGCCTGCGTGCTGTCCATCGCCGAGCACGACACCGGCGGCAGCGTGACGATCAAACGGATCGAGCAGGCGATCGCCGACGCGGCATGGGAGGCGCACGCGGTGCCGCCGGTCCCGCCGCGGGTCCGCAGCGGGCGGGCGGTCGCGGTGGTCGGGTCGGGGCCGGCCGGGCTCGCTGCGGCGCAGCAGCTGACCCGCGCCGGGCACGACGTCACCGTGTTCGAACGGGATGACCGGCTCGGCGGGTTGCTCCGCTACGGGATCCCCGCGTTCAAGCTCGACAAGACGGTCATCGACCGCAGGGTCGAACAGATGCGCGCCGAGGGGACCCGGTTCGTCACCGACTGCGAGGTGGGCGTCGATCTCACCGCTGCGCAGCTGCGGGAGCGCTTCGACGCGGTGGTGCTTGCCGTCGGTGCGCTGCTGGCGCGGGACAACACCACCGTCCACGGACGCGAGCTAGACGGCATCCACCTGGCGATGGAGCATCTGGTGCTCGCGAATCGGGAATGCGAGGGTGACGGCGTCAGCCCGATCACCGGGCACGGTAAGCATGTGGTGATCATTGGCGGGGGCGACACCGGCGCCGACTGCCTCGGGACCGTGCACCGGCAGGGTGCGCTGTCGGTGACGCAGCTCGACTATCACCCGGAGGCGCCCGTCGTCCGCGACGACGAGCGGTCGCCGTGGCCGTCGTGGCCGATGGTGCTGCGCACCTCACCCGCGCACGCCGAGGGGGGTGTCCGGCGGTACGAGGTTGCGGTGCAACGCTTTGTGGGGGACGAGGCCGGGCACGTGCGGTCGATGGTGCTGGCCGAGGTGCGGGTCACCCGCGACGCGCGGGGGCGCAGGCACATCAGCCCGATCGGGGAGGAAGTCGAATTACCCTGCGACATGGCGCTTCTCGCGATCGGGTTCGAGGGGGTCGAGCACGAGCCGCTGCTGGAGGGTCTCGGTCTCAAGCTCACCGGCCGCGGCGTGCTGGGGTGCGGGTCGGACTGGCAGACCGGCGCGCCGGGGGTGTTCGTGTGCGGCGACGCCCACCGCGGGGCCTCGCTGGTGGTGTGGGCGATCGCCGAGGGCCGGTCCGCGGCGCGCGCCGCCGACGAATTCCTCACCGGGCGCTCGGATCTCCCCGCCCCGGTGCACCCGACGTCGCTGCCCCTCGAGGTGCTCTAGAACGGTCGGTGACCTGCGGGTGAACGGACGCCGACGGCGCCGTGTTCACAGACATGTGAAGGGATTCGCGGGGGAGTGAATGGAACCGGATCGGCTCACGGACTAGGGTTGAGCCCGTGACCCGACGGACAAAGATTGTGTGCACCCTCGGCCCCGCGGTGGCCTCCGAGCAGAAGATCCGCGACCTCGTCGCCAGCGGCATGGACGTCGCCCGCCTCAACTTCAGTCACGGCGAGCATGCCGACCACGAACACAACTATCACCTCGTCCGGGGCGCCTCCGACGCCACCGGCAAGGCCGTCGGCATCCTGGCCGACCTCCAGGGTCCGAAGATCCGGCTCGGCCGGTTCGCCACCGGTTCGACGGTGTGGGAGAACGGCGAGGAGGTGCGGATCACGGTCGAGGAGTGCGAGGGCACCCACGATCGGGTCTCGACCACCTACAAGGAACTCGCGCAGGACGCCAAGGCGGGTGACCGCCTCCTCGTCGACGACGGCAAGGTCGGACTCGAGGTCGTGCGCGTCGACGGCAACGACGTCGTCTGCCGGGTCACCGAGGGCGGACCGGTCAGCAACAACAAGGGTGTCTCGCTGCCGGGCATGAACGTCTCGGTGCCCGCGCTGTCCGAGAAGGACATCGAGGACCTCGAGTTCGCGCTCCGCCTCGGGGTCGACTTCATCGCGCTCTCGTTCGTGCGGTCACCCGCCGACGTGGAACTCGTGCATGCGGTGATGGATCGGGTCGGGCGCCGCATCCCGGTCATCGCCAAGCTGGAGAAGCCGGAGGCGATCGAGGCGCTCGAGGCGGTGGTCCTCGCCTTCGACGCGGTGATGGTCGCCCGCGGGGATCTGGGTGTCGAACTGCCGCTGGAGCAGGTGCCGCTGGTGCAGAAGCGGGCCATCCAGATCGCACGGGAGAACGCGAAGCCGGTCATCGTCGCGACGCAGATGCTCGACTCGATGATCGAGAACTCGCGGCCAACCCGGGCCGAGGCATCCGACGTCGCCAACGCCGTGCTCGACGGCGCCGACGCGGTGATGCTCTCCGGTGAGACGTCGATCGGCAAGTACCCGATCGAGACGGTCGAGACGATGGCCCGGATCGTGGAGGCCGTCGAGTCCGAGTCGACCCGGGTGCCGCCGCTGACCCACGTGCCGCGGACCAAGCGCGGCGTCATCTCCTATGCCGCCCGCGACATCGGTGAGCGCCTCGACGCGAAGGCGCTCGTCGCGTTCACCCAGTCCGGTGACACGGTGCGGCGCCTGGCCCGGCTGCACACCCCGCTGCCGCTGCTCGCGTTCACGCCGCTGCCGGAGGTGCGCAGCCAGCTCGCGCTGACCTGGGGCACCGAGACCTTCCTCGTGCCGCCGGTCTCGACCACCGACATCATGATCGGCCAGGTCGACACCGCGCTGCTGTCCCTCGGCCGGTACGCCAAGGGCGATCAGGTGGTGATCGTCGCCGGATCGCCGCCCGGCACCGTAGGCTCCACCAATCTGATTCACGTCCATCGGATCGGGGAAGAGGACCACTAGGTGAGTGACGCGGGTGCTGGCAGCGGGATCGTGACGACGGAGCAGATCTCGGCGGGCAATGTCCCGCCGGAGCGATCGCAGGATCTGTCGACCCTGCTGGAGCTGCTCGATCTTGAGCAGGCCGGCGAGGACACCTTCCTTGGCCGGCACCCGAGCGGCAGGGGGATCGGCAGCCGGACCTTCGGGGGCCAGCTGGTCGCCCAGTCGGTGATCGCGGCCGGGCGCACCGTCGACGGGGAACGGGCACCGCACCACGTGTCGGTGCACTTCGTCCGCGGCGGCGACCCGAAGCATCCGATCGAGTACCGGGTGGACCGGCTGCGGGACGGGCGGGCGCTGGCGAACCGGCAGGTGACCGCGCTGCAGGACGGTCAGGAACTGTGTGTGGCCCTGATCGGCTTCCAGGATTCGGGTCGCGGGCTCGAGCACGCGACGCGCGGCCCCGCCGTCGCGGATCCGGAGACGCTGCCCACCCTCGGTGAGCGGCTCGTCGGCTTCGAGGACGTGCTGCCCGGGTTCGTCGCCGCGCTACGGCCGATCGACATGCGCTACGTGAACGACCCGTCGTGGGTGCTCAAGGGTACCGGGGAGGCGCTCGGACACAATCGGGTCTGGATGCGCACCGACGGTCCGCTCGCCGACGACCCGCTGCTGCACGCCGCGGCGCTCGCCTACGGCTCGGACACCACCGTGCTGGACTCGATCGTCACCACCCACGGGCTGTCCTGGGGGTTGGACCGGCTCGTCGCGGCCACCGTCAACCATTCGATCTGGCTACACCGGCCGCTGCGGTTCGACGAGTGGGTGCTGTACTCCACCGAGTCTCCGGTCGCCGCCGGATCGCGCGGCCTGGCGACCGGCCACTTCTACTCCAGGGACGGGGACCTGCTCGCGACCGTCGTGCAGGAGGGGATGATTCGGCACTTCCCGAAGCGGGGCTGACCCCGGGAGTACACGGGTTCTCCGCTCGACCGGCCGGTGCACCCCAGCGGCGGTAGACTTCACGCGCTGTTCCCACCGCTACGGGAGGGGTCGCGAGCATGCCCGAATCGTCGTCGCTGGACTGGAATCACGAGTTTGGGAACAGCCTGCGGTGGACCCTCGAGGCCTTCGGTATTTCCGCGGTCTGCTTCCTCCTGATCGGGGTGCTGCTGCTCCGCTTCACCCGCTGGGGTCGACAGTTCTGGCGGATCAGCGGCGCCTACTTCACCGGTCGCGCCAGCGTGCCGGTGTGGGCGTTGCTCGCGGCTGTGCTGTTCATGACCGTGTTCGCGGTCCGGATGACGGTGCTGTTGTCCTACCAGGGCAACGAGATGTACACCTCGCTGCAGTTCGCGGCGCAGGGTTTCGCGCAGGGTGACGCCGCCGCGCTCGACGCAGCCAAGTCGGCCTTCTGGAAGAGCTTGCTGGTCTTCGGAATACTCGCCACCATCCACGTGGCGCGGTCCCTGCTCGACTTCTACATCGGGCAGGGATTCGACATCCGTTGGCGGCGTTGGCTCACCGAGCACGTGACCACCGACTGGCTCGACGGGCGCGCCTTCTACCGGGACCGGTTCGTCGACGCGTCGATCGACAACCCGGATCAGCGGATCCAGGCCGACATCACCGACTTCGTGCAGATATCCCGGACCCTGTCGATGGGCGCGGTCGGCGCCGTGGTCTCGCTGGTCTCGTTCACGAAGATCCTGTGGGACCTGTCCGGCCCGATGACCGTGTTCGGGACCGAGATCCCGAGGGCGATGGTGTTCCTGGTCTTCGGGTACGTCCTGGTGTCGACGATCGTCGCGTTCTGGCTCGGCAGGCCGCTGATCCGGCTGAACTTCTGGAACGAGCGCCTGACAGCGAACTTCCGTTACGCCCTCGTCCGGGTGCGCGACGGCGCCGAGAACGTGGCCTTCTACCGCGGCGAGCACGTCGAACGCCGCGGCCTCCTTGCCCGTTTCGCTGCCGTGCTGCGCAACTACTGGCGGATCGTGTACCGGACGCTGAAGTTCAACGGCTGGAACCTCGGCGTGAACCAGATCGCGGTCGTGTTCCCATTCCTGATCCAGGCCCCGCGCTTCTTCACCGGCACCATCACCCTCGGCGACATGACGCAGTCGGCGACCGCCTTCGGGCAGGTGCACGACTCGCTGTCCTTCTTCCGCGAGTCGTACGACACCTTTGCCGGCTACCGTGCCGCACTGATCCGCCTCGACGGGCTGCGCCGCGCCAACCACGTCTCCCGGGAGCTCCCCACCCTCGCCGCGGCCGACCTCGATGGCGCCCTGGAACTGGAGGACGTGCATGTCCGCACACCGGACGGCACACCGCTCGTGACCGGCCTCGACCTGACGTTGCGGCCGGGGGACGCGCTCGTCGTCAAGGGCAGGTCCGGCAGCGGGAAGACGACCCTGCTGCGCAGCCTCGCGCAGATGTGGCCCTACGCCGAGGGCCGGATCCGGTGTCCCGCCGGGCGTTCGACGCTGTTCCTGTCTCAGATGCCGTATCTGCCGCTCGGGGATCTGCGGACCGTCGTCGCCTACCCGGGCGGGGCGGCCGACGCCGGGGACGACGCGATCCGGGCGGTGCTGCGGAAGGTGCAGCTCGGCAACCTCGGGGACCGGCTCGACGAGGAACAGGACTGGGTGAAGGTCCTCTCGCCCGGTGAGCAGCAGCGGATCGCGTTCGCACGGATCCTGCTGCTGCGTCCGGCCCTTGTCTTCCTCGACGAGGCGACCTCGGCGGTGGATGAGGGCCTCGAGTTCATGCTCTACGACCTGATCCGCACCGAGGTGCCCGACTGCATGCTGTTCAGCGTCAGTCACCGAAGCACCGTCGACCGGCACCACACCCGGCAGCTCGAGTTGAGCGGTGCTGGGGCGTGGGAACTGTCGACGGTGTCGGTGTAGGCGGGCGCGGAGCGGGTCCGCGGCATCAGGGGCGCCAGCCCTCCGGCATGTGCTCGTCGGCGAACGCCAACTTGATCCGGATCAACTCGGACCGATTGGGCTTGCCCGACTTCATCAACAGCCCCTCGATCGCGGCCTGTTGGTCGTACTGCTGAATCTGGTTAGCGTCCATCTTCACCCCGACCAGGGGGCGGACCGGCCCCGGCCTAGGCATAGCGCCGATGTGTGTGTGCGGTCGCGCCCATCTGACCCCTCCCCGACTGCTCCGGATTAGCCGTTCTCGCATGCAATGTAGCGAACCGCCCAGACCGAATAGTACGTTTGCCCGTTTTTCCTGGACGAGTGTCCGATCGGCGACCCGGACCCGGTCACGATCGTTGCCGCCCCATAACGATTGGCGGACATCGGCGGTCCGAGGTTCGGACCCGGAATACCGTGGTCGGGCGGGAGGAACCATCGCGGTGTGGCGCATGGTGCGAACGTGACGGAGGTCCGAATGACGACCGTGCTGAGCCGAGCCTGGCGTTGTCTGGTGCTACTGCTGGTCACGGCGGTCGCGGTCCCGCTGAGCATCGCCGTCGCGCTCCCGGCCACCGCATCGGCGGACCCGTACCGACGACTGCACGAGGACTGGGTGCCGGCGCCGGGCGGAGTCGGGCACATCAAGGTTCGTACCTGGCTGGCGGCCAACGGAAGCGATCGCACCGTCTATCTCCTCGACGGACTGCGCGCCACCGACGACGTCAGCGGCTGGGAGCACGAGACGAACGCTGCCTGGCTCTCCGACCACGGCGTCAACGTCGTCGAACCGGTCGGCGGCCAGTCCAGCTTCTACGCCGACTGGTACGCCCCGAACAACTTCACCAACCAGCCGTACACCTACAAGTGGGAGTCGTTCCTCACCCGGAACCTGCCCGACTTCCTCGCCGCCACCTACGGTTTGAGCCGGTCGAAGAACGCGGTCGTCGGGCTGTCGATGGGCGGCAATGCCGCACTGATCCTGGCGTCGCGGCACCGGGACCAGTTCGCGTTCGCCGGCGCCCTGTCCGGCTACCTGAACCTGTCGGCGCCGGGGATGCGGGAGGCGATCCGGATCGCGATGCTCGACGCGGGCGGCTACAACTCGGACTGCATGTGGGGTCCGCCGTGGGATCCGGCCTGGCTGCTGCACGATCCGTTCGTGCAGGCGGAGGGCCTGCGCGGGTTGCCGATGTGGGTGTCCGCGGGCAGCGGCCTGCCCGGCGAGCACACCCGGCCCGTCGCGCCGATCGACTTCTGGAACACCACGATGGGGATGGGTCTCGAGGCGCTGTCGCTCGCGCAGACCCGGGCGTTCGAGATCCGGCTGCTGACGATGGGCATCGACACCGCCCACTTCGAGTTCCCCGCCACCGGGATTCACGCCTGGCCGTACTGGCAGGACCAGCTGTGGGCGATGCTCCCGATGCTCAAGGGTGCGATCGGCGCGTGACCCGCGGTCAGATCCGTTCCGCTCGGGCGGCGATGTCCCGCAGATCCGTCGTCATCACCTTCCTGGTGACCGCGGCCCCGAGCCGGCCGACGGTGGCGGCGAGCAGACGGTGCAGCACGGAGGTGCCCGGGTCCGCGGCGAACGTCATGGCCAGGTCGGTGCCGGAGCCGGTCGGGGTGAGCGTGAAGACCGTCGCGTACTCGGTGCCGCCGGACCGGGCCCGGACGACGGTGCGGTGCGGGGCATCGACCTCGGCGACCCACATCTCCTCGGTGGCCTCCCTGCCGAACATCGTGCGGGTCTCCCGCCACCGGGTGCCGACCCGGTAGCCGTCGCCCCCGACCCGCTCGATGCGGGTGACGCCGGAGAGGGTGTGCTCGGCGCCATCCAGATCGGTCAGCACCTCCCACACCCGCTCCGGTGTCGCCGCGACGTGGGTGGTGAGTCGAATCTCGTTGCTGGGCATGCAGGCTTCTCCTTGCGGGTTGCATGGACGACCTCATCCGAGGGTACGGGTGGTGCCGCCGCTCCGCGGGGTCCGCGACCGGAGGGTGTGTCAGGAGCAGGTGTTCGCGACCTCGTCACCCGCCATGACGGCGGCGACGAACGAGGCGGTGTCGGCCTCCGACGCGGTGATCGCGCCGCGGTGGTCCTGGCCCGGGTACACCCGGTAGTCGACCGGCGCGGCCGTGCACTTGGAGTTCTTGGGAGGTGCGTGCACTTGTGCGGCAAGCCCGAGCATCGCGCACCGCCGGGGTGGGTCTGGCCTGCCGATTTCCTGGCGTCCCCACCGGCCCGCGGTGTGCGATAGTGTTGCGCGTCACCGCCATCAGGTGACATGTCCCTCACGATACGTAGGAGTAGTTCATGGGCAGCATCGAGGAGATCTTCGCTTCCGTCGCCGACATTCTCGGCGGTCTTGGCCTCGGGTCGAGCGAGGGTGACACCGAGGCGTAGTCGCCCCGGAAGTCCACGGGACCCCGTCGCTCACCGAGCGGCGGGGTCCCGTCGCGTTCGGGTGTCCCGCTGGTTCACGCGGTGCCGATCGCGGCGAGCGCCGCGTCGGCGAGGGCGCGTTCACCGGTCGCGTTCGGGTGCACCGGAACCGGTTGCGTCGCCCCGATCATCGGCTCCACCCAGCGCTGCCCGGCCGGTTGGCAGCCGTCCCGGCCGAGCGAGGCCTGCGCCATATCGACGTACACGCTTCCGGTCTCGGCCGCCGCCGCCGCGACCGCGGCATTGAGGGTGTCCTGCAGGTCGTTCAGGTACGGGATGTCACCTGCCGCAAGGGGCATCGCGGGCGCGCACCCACCGTCGGTGGGGAGCAGGCGCGGATAGCCGACGATCACGACCTGTGCGTGCGGGGCGCGGGCGCGGACGTCACGCAGGGCCTGGACCAGTGCAGGCTGGGTGTTCTCCCGGACCGGGGCGGCGAGACTGTCGCCGTACTGCTGCTGGCACGGGTTCGATGCCGCGGGCCGGAGGGCGGCGGCGCCGATGCACTTGGCCATCGCGAGGCCGAAGGTGTCGTTGTTGTTGCCGCCGATCATCATCGTCACCACGTCCGTCGTCGGGGTGAGCGCATCGAGTTGTGGGGCCAGGCCGGGAAACTGGGGCCGGTAGAAGTCGTCGGTCTTGGCGCCGCCGCAACTGACGTCGGTCAGCCGGTAGCCGCGGTCCTCGGCAACCAGGTGCGCGAAGTTCCGCTCGGACTGCCAGCACGTCGGCAGCGTGCCCGGGACCATCGGTGCCACGCCGGATCCGGCGCTGAAGCTGTCGCCGAGATTGACGTACTCGACCGCTGGGGCGGCGGATGCGGCGACGGATGCGCCGAGTGACACCGTCGCGGCGATCACCGCTCCGGCGGCCAGTGTCCGTCGGGAGGTCCTGTCCACCACTGCCGCACCCCTGTCGCCGTGTCGGATCGCTCGGCGTCGACACCGGATCGACCCCGCGATTGGACAGGAATCTAGACGACTGTCCAGGTGAGGGCAAGGGTGACAGGCGATCAGGCGAGGCAGATCGGGAAGATGACGTTCGGCCCGAACAGCGGGACGATTCCGGCGGGGGCGCAGGCCAGGAAGGCGGCGAGCGGGTCCGCGTGCTGCTGTCCGATCAGGACGACCGGGTGGACCGGGCCGGGTGGCGGCGCCAGCGGTGCGGCGGTCGCCGGGGCCGGCGCGGCGAGGAGTAGGGGAGTCGCCGCCGCGGCGACCAGCGCCGAGCGGAGGGGTGTCGATGTCATGGCGAGCTTCTTCGTGCGATGCGGTGCGGTGTACGTCAACACTGCGCCCTCGCCCCGGGTCGCACAACCCTCGGTGCGGCGCGCCGCGGGGCGACATGGTGGTGAGCGGGTGGTGGCGATGCGCGGGAACGAAGTTCGGCCCTGGTCTGGTGCCCTCGGTGAGGCGAGATAGTCACATCCTGACGACCTTCGGGAGCAACGTGGTCCGTGCTGCTCATCGCTGGCGCGGATGCGGAACGTCGCCGCCGGGCATCAGAGGTCCGTGTCGAGGTCGAACGCTACGGCGATGGCGGAGGCGAGGGAGGCCTCCTGGTCGTCGTGCAGGTACCCGATCAGGCGCCCAAGGTCGGCCATCGGGATGGTTCCGATGTTGTCGCAGGACACCACGGAGTCGTGATCGAGACCGTTTCGGGCGTCGACGGGGACCTCGGTGGACAGGCCCTTGATGGTGCTGGTGATCGGGGCGACCGTGACGTTCGTCAGGTGCGGGATCACCGCCTCACGGGTGAGGACCAGGACCGGGTGGGTCTTGTCGAGGCGGGCGAGGCGGATCTCGCGCATCAGTCGATGTCCAGTGGGGTACGGGAGGCGTGGGCGGCGACGTCGTCGAGGTTGTCTGGGTCCTCGCGGTCCTTCCACGCTGCCAGGATCTCGGCGTCGCGTTCGGCGTTGCGTCGGCGCACCTCACGGCGGAGCGCGCGGGTGACGAGGTCGGCACGAGACTTGGTGTGGTGGTCGGCGACTTCCTGGTCGAGGAAGGCAACGAGGTCGGTGGGGATGCGGACGGTGATCTGCGTGGATGGGGTGGACATACCCCTATCATACCGATGTGGGATTCAAAGTGGTATGGATGCGTTGGCGGTGAGGTCTCGGGTCAGCCCGTCATCCGCCTGCCGACGAATCGCCGGTGGCCGGTGGCAGATCCAGTTTTCCTGTCCACCAGGAGCTCTCGCGCTTCGCGGTACGCTCGAGCCGTCGCATCGGCGGTGGATTAGGGCTGAGGAATACTCCGGTGTCGCTGGGGCAGAGTGTCCTGGGCGTGCGTGGGTAGGCGGTTGCTGCGGCTCGTGCGGATCAGGTGCGGACTGCCGCTTCCGGGGCGGATCTGAGGGGGCCTGGGTGAAGCCGGCATCCAACCCTGGGTTTGCGTGGTGCCCTCGGTGAGACTCGAACTCACACTGCACGGGTTTTGAATCCGTTTCCTCTGCCAATTGGGATACGAGGGCTGGTGCGGATACCGACTGTAGATGATCCGTTCGTCACGTCAAGCACCGGTACCCTGCAGGGGGTTGTACGGCGGCTGAAACGATCGAGCGGCTGTGGCTCACGAGGAAGGGAGAGGTCGACGATGAACGACCCGGTCGGGCAGGAGAACCGTCCGGCGTCACGCCGTGTGGTGGTCGCCGAGGACGAGGTGCTGATCCGAATGGACCTCGTCGAGATGCTCCGCGAGGAGGGGTACGACGTCGTCGGTGAGGCCGGGGACGGGCAGCGTGCCGTCGAACTCGCCGAGGAACTGCGTCCCGACCTGGTGATCATGGACGTGAAGATGCCGCGCCGCGACGGGATCGACGCCGCATCCGAGATCGCCGCGAAACGTATTGCGCCCGTGGTGATCTTGACCGCATTCAGCCAGAGGGAGCTGGTCGAGCGGGCGAGGGACGCCGGCGCGATGGCGTATCTGGTGAAGCCATTCTCGAAGGCCGACCTGGTGCCCGCGGTGGAACTCGCCGCGAGCCGGTTCTCCGAGATCGCCGCCCTCGAGAAGGAGGTCGCGAACCTGACTGAACGGTTCGAGACCCGCAAGCTGATCGAACGCGCGAAGAGCGTGCTGATGTCCTCCCAGTCGCTCACCGAACCCGAGGCGTTCACCTGGATCCAGCGGGCCGCGATGGACCGGCGGACCTCGATGAAGGTGGTCGCCGAGGTGATCCTGGAGACCCTCGGCGGGAAGTGATCCGGCGAAGGCCGGCCGCGGCGACCCGCCGCACGAGCGCGGGACGCATCAGCGCGGTCGGGTCGTCCAGCATGCCCGCCACCCGCAGGAAGGCGGCCCCGACCTCGGGGTCCCGCGCCGCGGCCGCCTGAACCAGCGGGACATAGGTGTTTGCCATCCGCACCCGCAGCGGGCGGGGGCCCGGGACCGCGGGGAACGCGAGGTCGGCGCCCGCCGCGATGTCCCACGGGGGATCGACGATCTTTGCCATGCCGCGCAACACCTTTCGAGGATCCGGTTCGGATGCGAGGTGCTCTCGCAGGGTGCGCGCCTCGAGGGCAGCCACGCTCATGCCCTGACCGTAGACGGGGTTGAAGCTGCACAGCACGTCCCCGACGGCCAGGAGACCGGCGGGGAACCGCGGCAGCCGCTCGTACCGGTGACGGATGCTCGCCGGGAAGCGCATCGCGACCGGCGGGTCGAGGAGTTCGGCGTCGCGGACGGCATCGTGGATGTCGGGGATCGGAAGGGACCGCGTGTACTCGACGAACGCGTCCGCGTCGGTGGGCGGAACCTCCCCGAGCATGCCGACCAGCGTCAGGATGTGCCTGCCGCCCTCGATCGCGGCAAGGGCGCCACCGCGGGTACAGCCCCCGCCTGGCGGAACGATCACGGCCCGCTGCGCTCCCAGCGCACCGGCGCGGAGCCGGACCACCCCCGTTGCGTAGGTGATGTCGGTCGCCACCCGATCCTCGGCGGGCCGAGGGTAGCCGAGTGCCTCCAGCCACCGCGGCAGGCGTGAGCCGCGCCCGGTCGCGTCGACGACGAGATCCGCGTCGAGGGTCACGTCGCCGCTCCCGTCGACCCGGCGGCTCACCCGCGCACCGGTCACGCGGCCGCCGTCCCGGCTCGCGGCGAGACCGAGGACGTCGCGGTGATCGTCGAAGGCGACGCCGGGAAGTGCCCGCACCCGTTCCCGGACGTACCCCTCGATGCACGGCCTGCTGACGCTGACCACGGCGATCCCGCTGGCGGCCTGCGCGAACCGGTGGCCGCCGAAGTAGAGGCGTGCCTCGGCGAGTTGGTCGAGCATCGGCGCACCGCCCGCGACGAGGTCCGCGGCGAACCCGGGGAAGAGTTCCTCGAACACCTGCTGGCCGCGCGCCATCAGGCTGTGAATGTGGTGTCCCTGCGGCACCCCCCGGCGCTGCCCGGCCGTGTCGGGCAGTTCGTCCCGTTCGACGACGACCACCTGCGCGTACGCGTCCGCCAGGACCCGGGCCGCCAGCAACCCGGCCATGCTCCCCCCGAGCACCACGGCGCGGTCCCCGATCATCGCGTCGTTCATCGCGCCCTCCTCGCCCGGCCGGCGTGCCTGCTTCCGGTCACCGGGCCGCCCGGCGGCATGCCTGGGTGACGTATAGCGGAGTCAAAGGTGAATTCTACCCGGCCGGTTCCGCGGCAGGAGGGCCCCGACGATCCCCGATTGCGCGGACGGCCTGCCGTTGGCACCGTGTCGGTGTCCGTCCCTAGACTCTCTGCGGTGAGCCCGACAACGTCTCCCGCATCCTCCCTCCCCGCCGCCGACTCCGGCGACAAGCCGACGCTGCTGCTCCTTGACGGGCATTCGCTGGCCTACCGCGCGTTCTTCGCGCTGCCCGCCGAGAACTTCAAGACCCACAGCGGGCAGACCACCAACGCGGTGTACGGGTTCACGTCGATGCTGATCAACCTGCTGCGCGACGAGCAGCCCAGCCATGTCGCCGCCGCGTTCGACGTGTCCCGGCAGACGTTCCGCGCGGACGCGTTCCCCGAGTACAAGGCGAACCGCGCCAAGACCCCCGACGAATTCAAGGGGCAGGTGGAGGTCACCAAGGAGGTGCTCGGCGCGCTGGGCATCCCGGTGATGGCGGAGGCCGGGTTCGAGGCCGACGACATCATCGCGACCCTGACCACCCAGGCGGCCGAGCAGGGCTACCGGGTACTGGTCTGCACCGGCGACCGCGATGCGCTGCAGCTCGTCACCGACGACGTGACGGTGCTGTATCCGCGCAAGGGTGTCTCCGACCTGACCCGGTTCACCCCGGCGGCCGTCGAGGAGAAGTACGGGCTCACTCCCCGGCAGTACCCGGATTACGCGGCGCTGCGCGGCGACCCGTCCGACAACCTGCCCGGGATCCCGGGCGTCGGGGAGAAGACCGCCGCCAAGTGGATCCGCGAGTACGGGTCGCTGACCGAGCTGGTGGACCGGGTCGATCAGGTGCGCGGCAAGGTCGGCGACGCGCTGCGGGCCAACCTGTCGTCGGTGCTGATGAACCGGCAGCTCACCGAGATGGTCCGGGACGTGCCGCTGCCGTACGTGCCCGACCAGCTGGCGCTCGCCCCCTGGGACCGCGACAAGATTCACGCCCTGTTCGACGACCTCGAGTTCCGGGTGCTGCGGGACCGGCTGTTCGACACGCTCGCCTCCGCCGAACCCGAGGCGGAGGAGGGGTTCGAGGTGCGCGGCGGTGCCCTCGCGCCGGGCGAGGTCGCGGCGTGGCTGCGCGAGCATGTCGGCGCCGGGACCCGCGCCGGGGTGTCCGTGGTCGGCAGCGGTGCCCCCCACGGCGGCGACGCCACCGCCCTCGCGATCGCTGCCGCCGACGGGGAGGGCGGGTACATCGTCGCGGCGACCGTCACCGAGGACGACGAGACTGCCCTCGCGACCTGGCTGGCGGACCCGGCCGCGCCGAAGGCGTTGCACGAGGCGAAGGCCGCCATCCACGCGCTCCGCGGCCGCGGCTGGACCCTGCGCGGGCTCACCTCCGACACCGCGCTCGCCGCCTACCTGGTGCGGCCCGGCCAGCGCAGCTTCAACCTCGACGACCTGTCGCTGCGGTACCTCAAGCGGGAACTGCGGGTCGAGGACACCGGCGAGGCCCAGCTGTCGCTGCTCGACGACGGGGACGACGCCGACGCGAAGGCCGCGGAGACCGAGATCCTGCGGGCCCGCGCCGTCACCGACCTGGCCGACGCATTCGACACCGAACTCGCCGCCATCGAGTCGGCCCGACTACTGACGGATCTCGAACTCCCGCTGCTCGAGGTGCTCGCCGACGTCGAGGCCACCGGCATCGCCATCGACACCGACCACCTGCACGACCTGCAGTCCACGTTCGCGGACCGGGTCGCCGCCGCGGCGAACGCCGCGTACGAGGTGATCGGGGAACAGATCAATCTCGGGTCCCCGAAGCAGTTGCAGGTCGTGCTGTTCGACAAGCTCGACATGCCGAAGACGAAGAAGACGAAGACCGGGTACACCACCGACGCGGCCGCGCTCGAGTCGCTGTTCGAGAAGACCCAGCACCCGTTCCTCGAGCATCTGCTCGCGCATCGGGACGCCACCCGGCTCAAGGTGACGGTCGACGGCCTGCTCAAGTCCGTCGCCGACGACGGCCGCATCCACACCACCTTCAACCAGACCGTCGCCGCGACCGGGCGCCTGTCCTCGACCGAACCGAACCTGCAGAACATCCCGGTCCGCACCGACGCGGGCAGGCAGATCCGGGACGGTTTCGTCGTCGGCGCCGGATGTGAGTCGCTGATGACGGCCGATTACAGCCAGATCGAAATGCGGATCATGGCGCACCTGTCGAAGGACGAGGGCCTGATCGAGGCCTTCAACACCGGGGAGGACCTGCACAGTTTCGTCGGCTCCCGGGCGTTCGGGGTCCCGATCGAGGAGGTCACCGCGGAGCTGCGGCGTCGGGTGAAGGCGATGTCGTACGGGTTGGCCTACGGGCTGAGCGCATACGGGCTCGCCGCCCAACTGAAGATTTCCACCGAGGAGGCGAAGGAGCAGATGGACGCCTACTTCGCCCGCTTCGGTGGGGTGCGCGACTACCTGCACCAGGTGGTCGAGCAGGCCCGCAAGGACGGCTACACCTCCACCCTGTTCGGTCGCCGCCGCTATCTGCCGGACCTGAACTCGGACAACCGGCAGCGCCGCGAGGTCGCCGAACGTGCCGCGCTCAACGCGCCGATCCAGGGCACCGCCGCCGACATCATCAAGGTCGCGATGATCGACGTGCAGGCCGGATTGGCGGACGCGGGCCTGCGCTCCCGGATGCTGCTGCAGGTGCACGACGAACTGGTGCTCGAGGTCGCGTCGGGGGAGCGGGACGCGGTGGAGGCATTGGTCCGCGAGAAGATGGCCGGCGCCATCGAACTGTCCGTGCCGCTCGACGTCTCGGTCGGGGTCGGCCGCAGCTGGGACGCGGCGGCGCACTGAGATGGGTGTCCTGGTCTGCTTCCACGCGCACCCCGACGACGAGGTGTTCGTCACCGGCGGGGTGATCCGGCAGGCATCCGATGCGGGGCACCGCGTCGTGCTGGTCACCGCGACCGACGGCGCGCTCGGGGAGGTCCCCGACGGGCTGCTCGGCACCGGGGAGAGCCTCGCACAGCGGCGGCGCGCCGAACTGGACGTGTCCGCCGCCGCGCTCGGGGTACACCGGGTGGTGCCGCTGCACTACCGGGACTCCGGCATGGCGGGCACCGCCGACAACACCCACCCCGACGCCTTCTGCAACGCCGACGTCGAGGCGGCGGCGTCGCGGCTCGCGGACGTGCTCACCGAGGAATCCGCGGACGTTGTCACCATCTACGACACGAACGGCGGCTACGGGCATCCCGACCACATCCAGGTGCACCGGGTCGGGATCCGCGCCACCGACCTCGCCGGGGTGGAGCGGGTGTATGAGGCCGCCGTCAACCGGGACCACATGAAGCGGATGATCGCCGCGAACCCGGCCTGGTCGGACGAGGCGCAGCCGCCGGACCTCGACAGTTTCGGTCTGCCCGAGGCGCAGATCACCACCACCGTCGACGTGTCCGCGCAGATCGAGGCGAAGCGGGCCGCGATGGTCGCGCACGCCACCCAGGTCGGCGACTTCGGCCCCTTCCTCGGCATGCCCGTCGAGCAGCTGCGGGCCGCGTTCGGCGTCGAATGGTTCCGCCGCCGCGGCATGCCCGCGGGATACCGGGAGTCGGCACTGGCACTCTGACGGACGCACGGGACCGGCCCCGCGGCGATGGTCGTCGCGGGGCCGGTCCCGGTGTCGTGCGGCGCTCAGGCCTCCTGCTGCGCGGCGATCTGCCTGCGCACCTCGTCCATGTCGAGGGCCTTGACCTGGGTGACCAGATCCTCCAGCGCTGCCTGCGGCAGCGCGCCCGGCTGGGAGAACACCAGGATCCCCTCCCGGAACGCCATGATCGTCGGGATTGACCGGATGTTCGCGGCCGCAGCGAGGCCCTGCTCGGCCTCGGTGTCCACCTTGGCGTGCACCACGTCCGGATGCGCCTCCGAGGACGCCTCGAAGGTGGGCGCGAACTGCTTGCAGGGGCCGCACCACGACGCCCAGAAATCGACCAGCACCACGTCGCTGCCGGTGACGATCTCGTCGAAGTTTTGCTGGGTCAGGGTCTGGGTGGCCAACTCGCATCCTCTCGCCGCCGGCCGCGGCCGGTCTCTGGTGCAGCGGGGGTCGCTGCCGTCGCGGGGTTCAACGCGCGATCAGCCCCGATTCTTCCCGACCGGTGCCTGCCGGGCCGTCGCCGCGCCGGCCGGGCGATGCTCACGCGATCCGCCACTCCCGCCTCTCCTCGCCGTCCCACCGCCGGATCCCGGCCCCCTTCCCGGAACCGTGGCCGGGCGTCAACAGGTTCACCGCTGGTCCGATCTCATCCGGGAATACCCGCCGCGCCAGCGTGATGTGCGGCGTCCAGTCACCCGGATGGCAGTGCGCGGGAATGCCGGGACATGCGTGCAGCACCCGAAAGATGCTTCGCTGCAACGCGAGCAGGCCCGCCGTGGGAATCACCAGGTACGCCAGTGTCTTTCGGTGACCGCCGAAGATCACCAGGCCGCCGATCGTCACCCGCAGATCCGGGGCGGTCAGCTGCTGCTGCAGCAGCAGATCGGTCTCCGGGTCGATGTGCCGGGCGACGGCGAGGGTCACGTGCGGCCGGTTCGTCGACCTGCGGACCACATCCTGGCTGGGGAGCGCGGCATCGGACAGCCGCCGCCACTCCCGGCGGATCGCGGTGTCGAGCTGGGCGTCGAGCAGCAGTTCCACGGACTGCACCATGCTGAGCAATGATGGTCGGGTGAACCCCTCGAGCGCAATCACAGGACAGTCGGGGAGTGCCACCGGTCCGCTCCGGCTGGGTCTGCTCGTCGGCGACGGCATCGGCCGCGAGATCGTTCCCGCGACCCGGCGGACCGTCGATACCGCCGCGGGCGGGGCACCGGTCGAGTGGGTCGAGCTGCCGATCGGCGCCGACGCCATCGCCTCCCACGGCACCCCGATCCCGGACGAGACCCTCGACGGGCTCGCCCGCCTCGACGGCTGGATACTCGGCCCCCACGACAGCGCCGCCTATCCCGAGGAGTTTCGCGGCACGCTGACGCCCGGCGGCCGCATCCGCAAACGGTTCGGCCTCTACGCGAACATTCGGCCTGCCCGCGCGTTCCCCGGCGTCCGCGCCGCCGTCCCCGGCATGGACCTGGTGATCGTCCGGGAAAACTCGGAGGGTTTCTACGCCGACCGCAACATGCACACCGGCAGCGGCGAATTCATGCCGACACCCGACGTCGCGCTGGCGGTCGCGGTGTTCACCCGGCGGGCGTGCGAACGGATCGCGCACACCGCGTGCGCGCTGGCCGCCCACCGCAGGGGGGGCGGTCACGGTGGTGCACAAGGCCAACGTGCTGCCGCTGACCACCGGTCTGTTCCGGGACGTGTGTCTCGAGGTCGCCGCGCAGTACCCCGGGGTCCGGGTCGACACCGAGCATGTCGACGCGATGGCCGCGCACCTGGTCCGGAGGGGCGCCGACTTCGACGTCGTGGTGACCGAGAACATGTTCGGGGACATCCTGTCCGACCTGGCCGGGGAGCTGTCCGGGTCGCTCGGCACCGCGCCGTCGCTGAACGCCTCGGATTCGCAGGCGATGGCGCAGGCCGCGCACGGCGCGGCCCCCGACATCGCCGGACGTAACCGCGCCAACCCGACCGCGCTGATGCTGTCGGCGGCGATGCTGCTGGACTGGCTGGCGTCCCGCCGCGCCGATGACGGGCTCGCCCGCGCCGCGGGCCGGATCCGCAGTGCGGTCGCCGACACCCTCGCGGCGGGGGTCGCCACCGCCGACCTGGGTGGGTTGGCGTCGACCGCCGAGTTCACCGAAACCGTCGGGGCGCGAATCCTGCGGCGGTGACCGCGCTGCCAGTACGCTGCGAAGGGTGCGGTCCTCGCAGGCAGGAGCAACCACGTCGGCGCGTCGGTTGCCGCGGCGCGCGCGGAGTTTCGGTGCGAAGGCGGCAGGCATACTGGTCGCGGTGACGCTCGCCGTCACCGGGTGTGTGCACAACACCGAGGGCCTGGTGCCGCCGGAGACCGTCCCCGTCGAGCGGGTCGACGCGATCGCATCGCAGGTGCCCGACCGGGTCCGGGACAGTGGCCGGTTGAAGGTCGGGGTGAACGTGCCGTACGCACCGAACGAGTTCAAGGACGAAAACGGCACCATCGTCGGCTTCGACGTCGACCTGATGAACGCCGTCGCTGGCGTGCTTGGCCTGCGCGCGGAGTTCAATCAAGCCGACTTCGACAAGATCATTCCCGCGGTGCAGGCAGGCACCTTCGACCTCGGCATGTCCTCGTTCACCGACACCGTCGAACGGCAGAAGACGGTCGACTTCGTCGACTACTACTCGGCGGGCATCCAGTGGGCGCAGCGCACCGGCGAACCGGTCGACCCGAACGACGCATGCGGGCTCCGGGTCGGCGTGCAGACCACCACCACCGAGGACATCACCGAGGTCCCCGCCAAGTCGGACGCCTGCGTCGCCGCCGGCCGGGAACCGATCGCGAAGATCAAGTACGACAGCCAGGACGACGTGTCCAACGCGCTGATCCTCGGCCGGATCGACGCGATGTCCGCGGACTCGCCGGTCACCGCCTACGCGATCAAACGCAGCGACGGCAGGCTCGAGAAGGCGGGCCCGCAGTTCGACTCGGCCCCCTACGGTTGGCCGGTGCCGACGGGCTCGCCGCTCGCCCCGGTCCTCGCGCAGGCGCTGCAGCACCTCATCGACACGGGCGCCTACCAGCAGATCGCCGACAACTGGGGGGTCGGAGCTGGCACGGTCACCACCGCACGAATCAACGGCGCGACCAGCTGACACGGCAGCGGCAGGAAGGCGGAGGGCGATGACGCAGCACACGGCACCGGGCGCCGGGGACGCGGACGAGCCGGAACCGATCCGGGCGATCCCGCTGCGACGCCCCGGACGCTGGATCGCCGCCGTGGTGGTGCTGGTGCTGGTGGCCCTGTTCGTGTACGGCGCCGCCACCAACGAGGCGTTCGCCTGGGATGTGTACGGCCGCTACCTGTTCGATGCCAGAATCACCGAGGGCGCCTGGAAGACAATTCAGCTCACCGTCCTCGCGATGCTGCTCGCGGTGCTGCTCGGGGTCGTGCTTGCGGTGATGCGGCTGTCGCCGAACCCGGTGCTGCGCAGTGCCGCCTGGGTGTATCTGTGGGTTTTCCGCGGTACCCCGGTGTACGTGCAGTTGGTGTTCTGGGGTCTGATCCCGTCCATCTACAAGACCGTCCACCTCGGCGTCCCGTTCGGCCCGCAATTCGTGCAGTTCAACCTGCAGGATCTGCAGGCGGCGTTCCTGTTCGCGGTGATCGGCCTCGCCCTCAACGAGGCCGCGTACATGGCCGAGATCGTTCGCGCCGGAGTCGGCTCCGTGCACGAGGGGCAGATCGAGGCGTCCACCGCGCTCGGCATGTCCTGGGCGCAGACGATGCGCCGCACCGTCCTGCCACAGGCGATGCGGGTGATCATCCCGCCCACCGGCAACGAGCTGATCAGCATGCTCAAGACCACCTCGCTGGTGCTGGCGGTGCCGTACACCGGCGAACTGTGGGGTCGCGCCAGGGACATCTCGGGCGCCAACTTTCAGCTGATCCCGCTGTTGCTCGTCGCCGCCACCTGGTATTTGGCGATCACCAGCATCCTGATGATCGGCCAGTACTACCTGGAGCGGCACTACTCGAAGGGGCTGTCCCGGGTCCTCACCGCCCGGCAGTTGCAGGCCCTCGCCGACGCCCAGAACACACCGGTGCCGCCCGCCGCGGCGCCCGACGGGGGAGGTCCGCCGTGACGACACCGATGGTCAAGGCCGAACAGGTGTGCAAGAGTTACGGCGCCCTGCGGGTGCTGCGCGGCATCACCCTCGAGATCGACCGCGGACAGGTGCTGTGCCTGGTCGGACCGTCCGGGTCCGGCAAGTCCACGTTCCTGCGCTGCATCAATCACCTCGAGCAGATCAGCGCGGGCCGCCTCTACGTCGACGGCGACCTGGTCGGGTACCAGGAGAAGAACGGCAAGCTCTACGAACTGCACCCCCGGGCCGCGGCCCGGCAGCGCCGCGACATCGGCATGGTGTTCCAGCACTTCAACCTGTTTCCGCACCGGACCGCCCTGGAGAACGTGATCGAGGCGCCGATGCTGGTCAAGAAGGCGCGCCGCGTCGACGCCCGGACCAGGGGGATGGACCTGCTCGACCAGGTCGGGCTCGCCGCGAAGGCAGACGCCTATCCGGCGCAACTATCCGGCGGACAGCAGCAACGCGTCGCGATCGCCCGAGCCCTGGCGATGGACCCCAAGCTGATGCTGTTCGACGAGCCGACGTCCGCCCTCGACCCGGAACTGGTCGGTGAGGTGCTCGTCGTGATGAAAAACCTCGCGAAGGAGGGCATGACCATGGTCGTGGTCACCCACGAAATGGGTTTCGCGCGGGAGGTCGCCGATCGGCTGGTGTTCATGGACGGCGGCGTCGTCGTCGAGTCCGGCGACCCCCGGCAACTGATCACGGACCCGCAGCACGAGCGAACCAAGGCGTTCCTCTCGAAACTGCTGTAAGCACCCCACCCCACCCCCTTACCGAATGTGGGATTCGGTCACTCAGAGTGACCGAATCCCACATTCGGTCAGGGGAGGGTAATATCGTGGTGATATCACTTCGATAGCAATGTGGGGTAGTGGAGATGGAGCATCGGGCCTATCGGCTGAACGGGTTCGTGGTGTTGCTGGTGCTGGTGGTGATCGGGGTGATCGCGGCGGGACTCGCGCTGACCGGCCCCGTCGGGGTCGCGGGCGCGGTGATCCTCGCGGCGGCGATCGTCCTGGCCGCGACCGGCTTCACCGTGATCAACCCGAACGAGGCCCGGGTCGTCCAGTTCTTCGGACGGTACGTCGGATCGGTTTCCGATGCCGGGTTCCAGTGGGTGGTCCCGCTGACCACCAAGCGTCGGATCACGCTGCGGGTCCGGAACTTCGAGACCTCCAAGCTCAAGGTCAATGACGCAGCGGGCAACCCCGTCGAGATCGCCGCGGTGGTCGTGTACAAGGTGATCGACAGCGGCAAGGCGGTCTTCGCCGTCGACGACTACGAGGAGTACGTCGCGATCCAGTCGGAGACCGCGGTGCGACACCTGGCGACCACCCACCCGTACGACTCCGACCAGTCGGCGGGCACCAGCCTGCGCGACGGCACCGAGGTCGCGGCCGAGTTGACCGCCGAGCTGAGCGACCGCACCGACCTGGCGGGCATCGACATCATCGAGGCGCGGATCACTCACCTCGCCTACGCGCCCGAGATCGCGCAGGCGATGCTGGTCCGGCAGCAGGCCGCTCAGGTGGTCGCCGCGCGAACGAAGATCGTCGAGGGTGCCGTCGGAATGGTCGGTCTCGCGCTCGATCGACTGGGGGAGCAGGGCGTCGTCGAACTCGACGAGGAGCGCAAGGCGAACATGGTGTCCAACCTGCTCGTGGTGCTGTGCGGCGACAAGGCCACCCAGCCGATCGTCAACGCGGGCACCCTGTACTCCTGAGCCCATGGCGGAGCGGAAGAAGGTGCTGTTGCGGCTCGACCCTGCCGTCTACGACGCGATGGCGAAGTGGGCCGCCGACGACCTGCGCAGCGTGAACGCGCAACTCGAGTACGGGCTGCGGCGCGCACTTGAGGCGGCGGGCCGCTCGCCCCGGTCGAAGGACCGACCGGACGCCCCGGCCGCCGAGTGAACGGATCGTTCAGTCGATCTGATCGACTGAACGCTTCCGTTCACTCGGGAGGAGTCAGGGTCACAGGTCGGGCTTGCGGCAGACGAAGATGGCGGTCCCGGGAAACAGCTGCCCGCGCAGCGGGCTCCACTGCCCCCACTCGCGGTCCAGCCACTCCGGCCAGTCCGGTTCGACGAGGTCGCGCAGTTCCAGGCCCGCGGCGACGATCTCGCGGACGCGGTCGCCGACGGTCCGGTGGTGCTCGACGTAGGTGGGGGTGCCCGCGTCGTCGACCTCGACGTACGGGGTGCGGTCGAAGTAGGGGATGGTCGCTGTCAGGCCGCCCGGTCCCGGGTCGTCGGGGAAGATCCAGCGGATCGGGTGGTTGACCGCGAACACCCAGCGTCCACCCGGGCGCAGCACCCGCGCGACCTCGCGCATCACCAGCGCCGAGTCCGCGACGAACGGGACCGCACCGAACGCGGAGCACACGATGTCGAAACTGGCGTCGGCGAACGGCAGGGATTCGGCGCCGGCCTGCACGAGCGGGACGCGGGGACCGCCGCGCTCCATCGCCGCCCGCCCCCGCTCGAGCATTCCGCGGGACAGATCCAGCCCCACCGCTCGCGCGCCCTGTCCGGCGAGCCAGCGCGCGCACGGCGCGGACCCGCAGCCGATCTCGAGGACGTCCCGACCGGCGACGTCGCCGAGCAGGTGCACGTCACCCTCGTGCAGGCCCTCCGGGCACCATACGAACTCACCGCCTGCCGAGTCGACGCCGAGGAACTCGCCGTGGGTGCGGTGATAGTCGGCGGCGTCGGCATCCCACCAGGCGCGGCTGGCCCGCTCGCTCTGGGCGGAATCGAGGCGGCTGCGGCCGACGCCGGTGGTGCCGAGGGTGGCGTTCGCTGCGGCGTGCCGGTCGTCGTCGGTGGCCGGGGTGACGGGGGTGTCGGGATGCTCGGTCATGGCGAGGTGCACGGTAGCGCGTCCGCTGCCTCCGTCGACACCCGGGTTTGCCCAGCTCGCGTCGGGTCGCGTACCCTGAACCCCGCGAGTGTCTGCCCGAGGCGGCTCCGGTCGTCGACGGTCGCTCGTGAGTCCGACAGAACACCATCAACCGATTCCTATCCCTCCGGAGCACTCCACCAAATGCCCTCCACCACCGTCACCTCGCCGCAGGTAGCCGTCAACGACATCGGCTCCGCCGAGGACTTCCTCGCCGCCATCGACGCCACGATCAAGTACTTCAACGATGGCGACATCGTCGAAGGCACCATCGTCAAGGTCGATCGCGACGAGGTCCTTCTCGACATCGGTTACAAGACCGAAGGCGTCATCCCTTCCCGTGAGCTCTCCATCAAGCACGACGTCGACCCCAACGAGGTCGTCTCCGTGGGCGATGAGGTCGAAGCCCTGGTCCTCACCAAGGAGGACAAGGAAGGCCGTCTGATCCTGTCGAAGAAGCGCGCTCAGTACGAGCGTGCCTGGGGCACCATCGAGGAGCTCAAGGAGAAGGACGAGGCCGTCAAGGGCACCGTCATCGAGGTCGTCAAGGGCGGCCTCATCCTCGACATCGGTCTGCGCGGCTTCCTGCCCGCGTCGCTCGTCGAGATGCGTCGCGTCCGCGACCTCCAGCCGTACGTCGGCAAGGAGATCGAGGCCAAGATCATCGAGCTCGACAAGAACCGCAACAACGTGGTCCTGTCGCGCCGCGCGTGGCTCGAGCAGACCCAGTCCGAGGTCCGCAGCGAGTTCCTGCACCAGCTGCAGAAGGGCCAGGTCCGCAAGGGCGTCGTGTCCTCGATCGTCAACTTCGGTGCCTTCGTGGACCTGGGTGGCGTCGACGGCCTCGTGCACGTCTCCGAGCTGTCCTGGAAGCACATCGACCACCCGTCCGAGGTTGTCGAGGTCGGCAACGAGGTCACCGTTGAGGTTCTCGACGTCGACCTGGACCGCGAGCGTGTCTCCCTGTCGCTGAAGGCGACGCAGGAGGACCCGTGGCGTCAGTTCGCCCGCACCCACGCGATCGGCCAGATCGTGCCGGGCAAGGTCACCAAGCTGGTTCCGTTCGGCGCGTTCGTCCGCGTCGAGGAGGGCATCGAGGGCCTCGTCCACATCTCCGAGCTGGCCGAGCGCCACGTCGAGGTCCCGGACCAGGTTGTCGCGGTCGGCGACGACGCGATGGTCAAGGTCATCGACATCGACCTGGAGCGTCGTCGGATCTCGCTGTCGCTCAAGCAGGCGAACGAGGACTACAACGCCGAGTTCGACCCGTCGAAGTACGGCATGGCCGACAGCTACGACGAGCAGGGCAACTACATCTTCCCCGAGGGCTTCGATCCCGAGACCAACGAGTGGCTCGAGGGCTTCGACAAGCAGCGTGAGGAGTGGGAGTCCCGGTACGCCGAGGCCGAGCGTCGCCACAAGATGCACACCGCTCAGATGGAGAAGATGGCTGCCGACGAGGCTGCCGAGGCCGCGGCCGGTGCGTCGGGTGCCAACTACTCCTCCGAGTCCGGCGCCACCGAGGGCCAGTCCGCTGGTTCCGCGGAGGCGGGTGGCTCCCTGGCCAGCGATGCTCAGCTCGCTGCCCTGCGTGAGAAGCTTTCCGGCAACGCATAGTTCCGTCACCCGCTAGCCGGGGGTAGACCTCGACGGCCCCGGTCCTGACACAGGACCGGGGCCGTCGGCGTTCGGTTCGGGAGGCCACCGCCTGCCGTAACAACGAGTCGACCCCACCCGGAATCCCGGGTGGGGTCGACTCGTTCGAGTGGGTGCGGGTGGTCAGCCCGCGACGGCGGCACCGGACGACCAGGCCGTCTGCATGTCGGCGGTCCGCTTCCGGATCGTGGCGAAACTGTGGCGGGCGGGACTGATCATCTGGGTGAACCACCCGCGCCGGTGTTCCTGCAGGGCCAGCGCCACCTCGGGGATCAGGATGCAGTGCACCCCGTCGACCATGCCAAGACGGTGCCGACCAGCCTGGGAAGAAGTGCTGCGCATGGTGTTCCTTCATCTCGAAGTGTGTGGCCTGGCACGTCGCACTCGAAGATAGTCGACTCCGGTGTGAACCCGGGCCATTTGGCGCGGATGTGCTTCGGGCGTGTTTGGTGACAGACTGGGGGCGTGCTACGTATCGGCCTCACAGGAGGCATTGGAGCTGGAAAGTCCACCGTGTCACGGATCCTCGGCGATCTCGGGGCCGTCGTCGTTGACGCCGACCTGATTGCGCGTGAGGTCGTGGAACCGGGAACCGCCGGACTCGACGCCCTTGTGCGGGAATTCGGTCCGGAGATTCTGCTGCCCGACGGGCGGCTCGACCGACCCGCCCTGGCGGCCAAGGCGTTCGGTGACGAGACGGCCCGCGGTCGACTCAACGGCATTCTACATCCTCTGATCGGGGCGCGGACCGCCGAGTTGGTGGATGCGGCGTCGGATTCGGTGGTGTTGCAGGACATCCCGTTGCTCGTCGAGGGTGGGATGGGTGCGATGTTCCATCTCGTCGTGGTCGTCCACGTCGACGCGGAGGAACGAGTGCGCCGCCTCGTCGACCTTCGGGGAATGTCGGAGGGCGATGCGCGAGCACGGATCTCGTCCCAGGCGACCGACGAGCAGCGCCGCGCTGTCGCCGACGTGTGGCTGGACAACAGCGGACCTGCAGGTGCACTGGATCCTGCGGTGAAGGTGCTGTGGGAGCGGCTGCAGCGGTACGCGGAGAACATCGCGAATTCCGTTGTGGTGCGGGTTCCCCCGGTACTGACCCCGGCGAATCCGGACTGGGCGGAACAGGGTCGAAGGCTGGCGGGCCGGCTGCGCTTCGTGTGCGGTGCCGACGCGATGCGCGTCGATCACGTCGGGTCGACCGCGGTGCCCGGCCTCGCCGCCAAGGACGTGATCGACCTTCAGGTGACGGTGCGCAGCCTCGCCGATGCGGATGCCCTCGCGGACCGCCTGACGCAGGCCGGGTTTCCGCGCGTGGATGCCGTCACCGCGGACGATCCGAAGCCCGCATACGGCATCGGGGGAGAAGTCGATCCGTCGTTGTGGGACAAGCGATTCCATGCATCGGCGGATCCCGGTCGGCCGGCGAACGTGCACGTGCGTGTCGACGGGTGGCCGGGGCAGCGCTTCGCCCTGGTGTTCCGGGATTGGCTGTGCGCGGACGGGGACGTCCGCGCGGAGTACCTGGAAGTCAAGCGGCGCGCCGCGGAGGTCGCGGCGGGGGAGTCGGATGTCACCCAGGCGACCGACCGGTACGTCGAGGCGAAGACGCCCTGGTTCGACGCTGCCCACCGGCGGGCACTGGAGTGGGCGGACCGAACCGAGTGGACGCCGGGGCAGGGGTAAGCGGACGCCGCCTGCCTGGCTGCCGGGTCACCGCCAGCTGACCGGCATGCCTTCCGAGGCCAGCCAGGCGTCGAGGTCGTGGCCGTGCGAGGCGATGCCGTCCACCGCCCGGGTGGCGGTCGCGATCGCCCGCTCGGCAGTCCCGGCGTCGAGGAATCCGGTGGTATGCGCGGCGAGAAGTTCGTCGACGTCGAGGAGCTCGGTGTCCCGGCCGGTCCGCACCACCAGATCGAGGTAGTGGTCCTCGGACCGCCATACCGGGTCGCCGCGGGTGTAGTCGCCGATGTCGACGTACCGATCCTGATCGCGGGCGTGGTACGGGTGGTAGTGGAAGATCGTCGCCCGCAGTCCGGCGTCCGGCAGCAGCCACGACTCCAGGTAATGGAAGTGCGGATGGTCGGAGTGGCGGGCCATGTACAGCCCCCACGCCTCGACCCGGTAGTGCTCCACGGTCCTGACGAACCCCTTCGGGTCGGTGTTGGTGAGGTCGGCCAGGTTGAAGGCCTCCACCTTCGGGGCGTGCACGTCCATGGCAGGAACCTACCGCGTCGCCCGCCCGGTCCCGGCCGGCCCGGCGCGCGGCGCGGTGTTCCTGTCGGACCCGGCGCCTACCCTGGACACCATGGCGTTTGCATCCGAGCATCCCGTGGTCGCGCACTCCGAGTTCCGGCCGGTGGGGGCGATCGAACGATCCGACGGCCGGTTCGAGGTGGTCAGCGAGCACCGACCCGCGGGTGACCAGCCGCAGGCGATCGCGGAGCTGACCCGGCGGCTCGGCGAGGGGGAGAAGGACGTCGTCCTGATGGGCGCGACCGGCACCGGCAAGTCCGCGACCACCGCCTGGCTGATCGAGCAGGTGCAGCGGCCGACGTTGGTGATGGCGCCGAACAAGACCCTCGCCGCGCAGCTCGCCAACGAGCTGCGGGAGATGCTGCCGAACAACGCCGTCGAGTACTTCGTCTCGTACTACGACTATTACCAGCCGGAGGCGTACATCGCGCAGACGGATACGTACATCGAAAAGGACTCCTCGATCAACGACGACGTCGAGCGGCTGCGGCACTCGGCGACGTCGAGCCTGCTCTCGCGCCGGGACGTGGTCGTCGTCGCGTCGGTGTCCTGCATCTACGGTCTCGGCACCCCGCAGTCGTACCTGGACCGCTCGATCCACCTCGACGTCGGGGTGGAGGTGCCGCGGGACGCGTTGCTGCGCCTGCTGGTGGACGTCCAGTACAACCGCAACGACGTCGCGTTCACCCGCGGCTCGTTCCGGGTCCGCGGCGACACCGTCGAGATCATCCCGTCCTACGAGGAACTCGCGGTGCGGATCGAGTTTTTCGGTGACGAGGTCGAGGCGCTGTACTACCTGCACCCGCTGACCGGCGACGTGGTGCGCCAGGTCGAGTCGGTGCGGATCTTCCCGGCCACCCACTACGTCGCGGGCCCGGAGCGGATGGAACGCGCGGTCCGCGACATCGAGGTCGAGCTCGAGGAACGCCTCGCCGACCTGGAGAACCGCGGCAAGCTCCTCGAGGCGCAACGGTTGCGGATGCGCACCAACTACGACATCGAGATGATCAAGCAGGTCGGGTTCTGCTCCGGCATCGAGAACTACTCGCGGCACATCGACGGTCGCGCCGCCGGAACGGCACCCGCCACGCTGATCGACTACTTCCCGGAGGACTTCCTACTCGTCATCGACGAGTCGCACGTGACGGTCCCGCAGATCGGCGCGATGTACGAGGGCGACATGTCCCGCAAACGTAACCTGGTCGAGTACGGGTTCCGGTTGCCGTCGGCCACCGACAACCGGCCGCTCACCTGGGAGGAATTCACCCAACGGATCGGGCAGACGGTGTACCTGTCCGCCACGCCGGGGGCGTACGAGCTCGGGCAGGCGGGCGGTGAATTCGTCGAGCAGGTGATCCGGCCGACCGGCCTGGTGGATCCGGAGGTGGTGGTCAAGCCGACGAAGGGGCAGATCGACGACCTGGTGCACGAGATCCGTGAGCGGGCCGAACGGGACGAGCGGGTCCTGGTCACCACCCTGACCAAGAAGATGTCCGAGGACCTCACCGACTATCTCCTCGAGCTCGGAATTCGGGTGCGATACCTGCACTCCGACATCGACACCCTGCGCCGGGTGGAGTTGCTGCGGCAGCTGCGGCTCGGCGAGTACGACGTCCTGGTCGGGATCAACCTGCTCCGGGAGGGCCTCGACCTGCCGGAGGTGTCCCTCGTCGCGATCCTCGACGCCGACAAGGAAGGCTTCCTGCGCAGCACCACCAGCCTGATCCAGACGATCGGCCGTGCCGCCCGCAACGTGTCCGGTCAGGTGCACATGTACGCGGACAAGATCACCGACTCGATGGCGCGCGCGATCGAGGAGACCGAGCGCCGCCGCGAGAAGCAGGTCGCCTACAACACCGAGATGGGGGTGGACCCGCAGCCGCTGCGGAAGAAGATCGCCGACATCCTCGACCAGGTGTACGAGGAGGCCGACGACACCGACATCGAGATCGGCGGCTCCGGTCGCAACGCCAGCCGCGGACGGCGGGCGCAGGGCGAGGCGGGTCGCGCCGTCAGCGCGGGCGTGTACGAGGGCAGGGACGTCAAGTCGATGCCGCGCGCCGAACTCGCCGACCTGGTCAAGGAGCTGACCGATCAGATGATGAACGCCGCCCGCGACCTGCAGTTCGAGCTGGCGGGCCGGCTCCGGGACGAGATTGCGGACCTCAAGAAGGAGCTGCGCGGAATGGACGCCGCCGGACTGAAGTAGCGCCGGAGATCTGCCCGGTCGGACACACCCAGTGTGGCTTCGCCCGCAATTCCCCCGCGCGGCAGGACCGTCCGACTAGGGTTGCGGCCAGCAGCCGGGTGTCAGGCGCGGTTTCGCGTGGCGACCGGCGATGACCAATGCGCCACCGGGAGCGGTGGGGCGTGTGACAACCGGAGGAATGAATGACTGCCTACCGCACCATCGTCGTGGGGACCGATGGCTCGGATTCGTCGCTGAAGGCGGTGGACAAGGCCGCAGCGCTGGCAGGCGACGCCGACGCCAAGCTCGTCATCGCCTGCGCCTACTACCCGGCGGATCCGAAGGACATCGAGGCCGCGCAGGACACGCTGCGCGAGGACGCCTACCAGATCACCGGTTCCGCGCCGACGGACGAGATTCTGCGGTCCGCCCGGGAACGGGCGCACGCCGCAGGCGCGGCCAACATCGTCGAGCGCGCCATCGTCGGCGCCCCGGTCGATTCGCTGCTCGCGCTGATCGACGAACTCGACGCGGACCTGCTCGTGGTCGGCAATCGGGGCCTGAACACGCTGACCGGCCGCCTGCTCGGTTCCGTCCCGTCGGATGCGGCGCGCAAGTCCACCTGCGATGTCCTGATCGTGCACACCGTGCGCTGAGCCTCTCCCGAGGTTCCCTAATGTCACATCGGGTCACGTGACGACCCTCGATGTGACATTAGGGAACCGGGCGCGTGGGTGTCACTGCACCGCAACAAGTTTCGACAGCGACTCGGGCAGGTCCCGGGTGTGCACCACCCCGAGGCGCTGCGTCGCCCTGGTCACGGCGACGTACAGGTCGTTCAGCCCGCGCGGTGACGACCCGACGATGGTGTCTGGTTCGACGATCAGCACCGCGTCGAATTCGAGGCCCTTCGCCTCCCGCACCGACAGCACACTGACCGAATCCGAACGCAGGTCGGTGAACTCGTCGACGGCGTCCTCGCCGGTGATCACCGCGACCAGCCCCGGACCGGTCTCGGCGGCAACCCGCCTGCGCACCTCGTCGCCGACCTTCCCGGCCGGAACCCGATGCGCCCAGGGCCGATTCCCGGAGTCCCGCACCGATCGGGGCACCGACTGCGCCGGGTCGATCGCCGCGAGCACGTCCTGCGCGACCGCCATGATCTCCGACGGCGTCCGATAGTTCACGGTCAGCTCGGTCAATTTCCACCGATTGGCGACATACGGTTCGAGTGCGGCGCGCCAGGACGAGCTGCCCGCCGGATCGCCGGTCTGTGCGGTGTCGCCGACCAGCGTCATCCACCGATTCGGGATGCGCCGCATCAGCATTCGCCACGCCATCGCCGAGAGTTCCTGCGCCTCATCGACGATGACATGCCCGAACGTCCAGGTCCGGTCCGTTGCGGCCCGTTCCGCGGCCGTGCGCTGCTGCCGCATCTCGTGCCGCTGCGCGAGCTGACCAGCGTCGACCAGGTCGTAGGCCATCAGGATCTCGGGGTCGAGGTCGTCCTCCAGATCCTGCGGCGCGGAGCCGGTGAGGATATCGAGTGCACCCTGCGCGTCGGCGATCCGGGCCCGCCACTGCCTGGCGGCGCGGCCGCGTTCGGCGGCGTCGTCGACACCGAGCAGTTCGGCCAGCTCGTCGAGCAGGGGAGTGTCCGCGGCGCTGAATCCGGTGTGCCGGTTCCGCAGCAGCACCGCGCGCCGGCCCGCGGTCAGCTCGGCGGCTGCGGAATCGAGCCGGTCCTCGGACTGCAGCAGGTCGGTCAGCACCTGCTGCGGTGTCAGCGTCGGCCACAGCTCGTCGATCGCCGCGATCAGGTCGGGGTCCTGCCGCATCTCGTCGCGGATGTCGGCGACGTCGTCCCTGCTGAGCAGGTTCGCGCCGCCGAGCACGTCGCCGCCGACCTTGGCCGCGAACTGGTCGGCGAGGGCCTCGATCACCGACGACACGAAGATCGGCCGGGCCAGGTTGTGCGGTCGGCGCGAGGACCGGGCGCGTCCCCGCGCCCGAGTCGCCACCCTTCGGTCGAGGGTCACCGAGTAGCCGTCGAACGGAATGGTGATGGGGGAGCGGGGCACCAGCTGGCGGTCCCGCACCGCCTGCCGGAGCACCGTCACCATCTCCAGCGACCCCTTCACCTCCCCGGCCTCCAACGAATCCCGGCGGGTGGCGGTGACCCCCGGATACAGGTCGCCGACCGTGGACAGCAGCACCCCGGTCTCGCCCAACGACGGCAGCACCTGGCCGATGTAGTCGAGGAAGGTGGCGTTCGGGCCGACGATCAGCACCCCGGACTTCGCCAGCTGCGTGCGGTAGGTGTAGAGCAGGTACGCCGCCCGGTGTAGCGCAACCGCGGTCTTGCCGGTGCCGGGGCCGCCCTGCACGACCATCACCGACTTGTGCCCCGACCGGATGATCGCGTCCTGCTCCGACTGGATCGTCTCGACGATGTCGCTCATGTGGCCGGTGCGGGCCGCGTTCAACGCGGTCAGCAGCGCGCTCTCGCCAGCAACCCCGCCGTCGTCGCCGATCACCCCGGCCCGCTGCGCGGCGGCGAGGTCGAGGTACTCGTCGCCGAGGCCGGTGACGCGGCGACTGCGGGTCCGGATGTGCCTGCGCCGCGTCACCCCCTCCGGGGACGCCGTGGTGGCCAGGTAGAACGGGCGCGCGAGCGGGGCCCGCCAATCCAGTAGCAGCGTCTCGTAGTCGTTGCCCTCGTCGAGGATCCCGACCCGCCCGATGTAGCGGTGCGTGTCACCGTCGGCCAGTTCGGGGTGGAGGTCGATGCGGCCGAAGCACAGGCCGTTCTCCGCGGCGTCGTACTTCGCGATGTCCTCGGTGTACATCTGGGTGAACGATTCCCGCTCGCTGCGGGCCTGGGGGGTGCCCCCGGTCTGCAGCAGGACCGCCGACAGTCGGGACTTGGCGTACGTGCGCAGTCCGTCGAGGCGGTCGTACAGCATGGTCACGTACTGCTGTTCGTGATCCTGGTCGGCGTGGACCTGGTCGGGCAAGTCGTTCTCCTCGGGCGCGATCGCGGTGCAAAAGTGCCCAGCGAGTCTAGGGTGTCGCCGCACCAGCAGCAACGCCCGGCGGGGATGCGCCAAAGCGCCACCGGGTCTGGCTGAACGGGCCGCGGGTGAAGCCGAAGACGGTGACCGGGGCGACCCGGAAGACGAGTGCCGGGCCCCCGCCCCCGCGGAAGCCTCCGGCCGCGACCTCGAACCGCCACTGCGGCCCATACTTGGTCACGTAGGCGTCGGCCAGGCCCCGCAGCACGGCCTCGTCGTGGACGGGTTCGGCGGTGCCCTCAAGGACGATGTCGAAGCCCTCGGCGTAGACGTTGGATCCGGTGGTCAGGGCCACCGCGGGATTGCCCCGCAGGTTGATCGCCTTGCGTTCGTCGGGGCCGGTGCAGAAGTGCAGCGCCTCGGCCGACCAGACCCCGATCAGCGGCGTCACGTGGGGTCTTCCGGTGCGGTGCACGGTCGTGAGCCAGTACATCTCGGCGTCGACCAGTCCCTGGCGGGCCCACTCCCAGCCCACCGGGACCGACCCGGGTTCGCTGTACCGCGAATCGAGGTCGGTGATCGGGTCTGCCGTCGGATCTGACATCGCATGCCCCTCTCTCGGCGGGGCCACGGCGGGTCGTGACGTGGCCCGGTCAGCTCACCAGCCGCGCTCCTGCCACTCGGCGAGGAACGGGCGTTCGGCGCCGAGCGTGGTGTCCCGCCCGTGCCCGGGATAGACGACGGTGTCGTCGGGGAACCGTTCGAACAGCTTCGTGGTCACGTCGCGGTACAGAGAGTCGAACTGCTCGGCGCCCGCGGTCTTGCCGACGCCGCCAGGGAACAGCGAGTCGCCGGTGAACAGGTGCACCTGCCCGGACGCCGGGTCGGTGAGCGCCAGCGCGATCGAGCCGTCGGTGTGACCGGCGAGGTGGATCACCTCGAGTGCCAGCCTGCCGACCTCGACCAGGTCGCCGTCGGTGACGGTCCGGGCCGGGGTCACCGGCAGGGCAGGCGCGTCCAGCGGGTGGGCGATCGTGGGCGCGCCGGTGGCGGCGGCCACGTCGGCGAGGGCGAGCCAGTGGTCCGGGTGCTGATGCGTGGTGACGATCGACCCGAGGTGCGGGGCGGCGGTGGCGAGCAGGCCCGCGATCCGGTCGGCCTCGTTCGCGGCGTCGATCAGCAGCGATTCCCCGGTCCCCGCATCCACCACCAGGTAGGCATTGTTGTCCATCGGGCCGACCGACATCTTCGTGATCGTGGCATCCGCGATCGTGCGGCGCTGGGGGTCGCCGCCCTGCGCCAGCACCCCGGTGTAGTGGTCGTCGATGCGCATCTGCTGCCGGTCCATGAACGGAGGCTACCGTCGCTCCGTCCCCGGTGCGCAGTGGGCGTGAGGCTCGTGCCCAAACCGTGTCGGACTGTCGGCCTACCATGTGGACGGCCGAGAACTCCGGACCGGTGCGCCGAACGGCGCCGGCGGCGGCCGTGCCGAACGGCGCCGGGAGCGGCGTGGGAAAGGATCGAGTGTGGCGGACCGCCTGATCGTGCGAGGGGCGCGTGAGCACAACCTGCGGGGGATCGACATCGACCTGCCGCGGGACAGCCTGATCGTCTTCACCGGCCTGTCGGGGTCGGGCAAATCGTCGCTGGCGTTCGACACCATCTTCGCGGAGGGCCAGCGCCGCTATGTGGAGTCGTTGTCCGCGTACGCGCGGCAGTTCCTCGGGCAGATGGACAAGCCGGACGTGGACTTCATCGAGGGCCTGTCCCCGGCCGTGTCGATCGACCAGAAGTCGACGAACCGCAACCCCCGGTCGACGGTCGGGACCATCACCGAGGTGTACGACTACCTCCGCCTGCTGTACGCCCGCGCCGGCACGCCGCACTGCCCGGTCTGCGGGGAGCGGATCGCGAAGCAGACCCCGCAGCAGATCGTGGACCAGGTGCTCGCGATGGAGGAGGGGACCCGGTTCCAGGTCCTCGCGCCGGTGGTCCGGACCCGTAAGGGCGAGTTCGTCGACCTGTTCGAGCAGCTGAACACCCAGGGCTACGCCCGGGTCCGGATCGACGGGGTCGTGCACCAGCTGACCGACCCGCCGAAGCTGAAGAAGCAGGAGAAGCACGACATCGAGGTGGTCGTGGACCGGCTCGCGGTCAAGGCGAGTTCGAAGCAGCGGCTGACCGATTCGATCGAGACCGCCCTCCGGCTCGCCGACGGCATCGTCGTGCTCGACTTCGTGGACCGAGACGAGGCCGCCGCCGACAGAGAACGCCGATTCTCCGAGAACCTCGCCTGCCCGAACGGGCATCCGCTCGCGATCGACGACCTCGAACCGCGCTCCTTCTCGTTCAACTCCCCGTACGGTGCCTGCCCGGAGTGCACCGGACTCGGCATCCGGAAGGAGGTCGACCCGGACCTGGTGGTGCCGGACCCGGAGCTGAGCCTCGCCGAGGGCGCGATCGCACCGTGGTCGATGGGGCAGACGTCCGAGTACTTCGGCAGGCTGCTGTCCGGGCTCGCCGATGTGATGGGCTTCGACATCGACGCGCCGTGGAAGGAACTGCCAGCGAAGGCCCGCAAGGCGGTCCTCGAGGGCAGCGAACACCAGGTGCACGTCAAGTACAAGAACCGGTACGGACGCACCCGGTCCTACTACGCCGAGTTCGAGGGCGTGATGCCGTTCCTGCACCGCCGCCTCGAGCAGACCGAGTCCGAGCAGATGAAGGAACGCTATGACGGGTACATGCGGGACGTGCCGTGCCCGGCCTGCAACGGCACCCGCCTCCGCCCGGAGATCCTGTCGGTCACCATCGAGGCGGGCGACCACGGCCGGATGTCGATCGCCGAGGTCGCGGACCTGTCGATCGCCGACTGCTCCCGGTTCCTGAACACGCTCACCCTCGGCGCCCGCGAGGAGGCCATCGCCGGGCAGGTGCTCAAGGAGGTGCAGGCGCGGCTCGGCTTCCTGCTCGACGTGGGCCTCGAGTACCTGTCGCTGTCCCGCGCCGCGGGCACGCTCTCCGGCGGCGAGGCGCAGCGGATCCGGCTCGCGACGCAGATCGGGTCGGGGCTCGTCGGCGTCCTCTACGTGCTCGACGAACCGTCGATCGGATTGCATCAGCGGGACAATCGGCGGCTGATCGAGACCCTGACCCGCCTCCGCGACCTCGGCAACACGCTGATCGTTGTGGAACACGACGAGGACACCATCCGCACCTCCGACTGGGTCGTCGACATCGGCCCCCTCGCCGGCGAGCACGGCGGCCGCGTCGTGCACAGCGGCACCTACGCGGACCTGCTCACCTGCGAGGAGTCCCTGACCGGTGCGTACCTGTCCGGACGGTCCGCGATCGAGGTGCCCGCGGCCCGCCGGGCGACGGACAAGAAGCGGCAGGTCACCGTCGTCGGCGCGAAGGAACACAATCTGCGCGGCATCGACGTCGCCTTCCCGCTCGGCGTGCTGACCTCGGTGACCGGGGTGTCCGGATCCGGTAAGTCGACGCTCGTCAACGACATCCTCGCCACCGTGATGGCGAACAAGCTCAACGGCGCGCGGCAGGTGCCGGGCCGGCACACCCGGGTCAACGGCCTCGACCAGCTCGACAAGCTGGTACAGGTCGACCAGTCGCCGATCGGGCGCACCCCGCGGTCCAACGCGGCCACCTACACCGGGGTGTTCGACAAGATCCGCACCCTGTTCGCGCAGACCACCGAGGCGAAGGTCCGCGGCTATCAGCCGGGCCGGTTCTCGTTCAACGTCAAGGGCGGGCGCTGCGAGGCGTGCTCCGGTGACGGGACGCTGAAGATCGAGATGAACTTCCTGCCCGACGTGTACGTGCCGTGCGAGGTGTGCCACGGCGCCCGGTACAACCGGGAAACGCTGGAGGTGCACTACAAGGGCAAGACGATCGCCGAGGTCCTGGACATGTCGATCGAGGAGGCGGCCGAGTTCTTCGAACCGATCACCTCGATCCACCGATACCTGGAGACCCTCGTCCGGGTCGGCCTCGGATACGTGCGGCTCGGCCAGCCTGCCCCGACGCTGTCCGGCGGCGAGGCGCAGCGCGTGAAGCTGGCCGCGGAACTGCAGAAGCGGTCCACCGGGCGCACCGTGTACATCCTCGACGAGCCGACCACGGGCCTGCACTTCGAGGACATCCGCAAGCTGCTCGGTGTCGTCAACGGACTGGTGGACAAGGGCAACACCGTCATCGTCATCGAACACAACCTGGACGTGATCAAGACATCGGACTGGATCGTGGACATGGGTCCCGAGGGCGGCTCGGGCGGCGGCACCGTCGTCGCGCAGGGCACCCCCGAGGAGATCGCCGCGGTTCCGGACAGCTACACCGGGCGATTCCTGCGGGAGGTGCTCGCCGCGGCCCCGGTGGCGGCACCGGCGAAGCGGAAGCGGGCGCCGCGGAAGGCGGCGGCGAAGGTGTGAACGCGCGAGGGCCGGACCAGCGATGCCGGTCCGGCCCTTACGCGGTGGTCGGTACCGATTACACGGTGCCCGTGCCCGTGCCCGTTCCGGTGCCGGGAAGCGCGGCACCGCCGGACGAGCCCGCGATCAGCGAGTTGATGATGGACGCGATGGATCCGAAGACGCTGTCGATGTCGCCGGGATTGGGCATGTGGTGTCTCCTTGCATGGTGATGTACTGACCCGACCCGGGCGCGCAGGCGCAGGGCCGGCTGGTTGCCGGAATCGGCCAGTTGCCACGTCCCCGCTCGGCCTGCAGGTGTACCGACCGCGGCGTCGGCGATGATCCCCCGATCACAGTGATCCAACGCGGATCCGGTCCTCGCGGTGCGTCGCGGAAACCGGGCTCGTGTGGTGCCATCCACTGCATTCGCGGATCTTTGTACACGAGGCAGTCGGGCGACCGTCCAGGTTTTCGGCGAAACCGATCCGTGATCGAAGCGTGATCTACATCACATACGCGGAGGTGTCAGTAGACCGGGCCGGTGTATTTCTCGCCGGGGCCCTTGCCCGGCTCGTCGGGGTGTGCGGACGCCTCGCGGAACGCGCGCTGCAGGGCCTGCAGGCCCTCGCGGATCGGGCCGGCGTGCGGACCCAGATACTCGACGGAGGCGGTGACCAGGCCAGCGAGGGCGGTGATGACGCGCCGCGCCTCGTCCAGGTCGACGTTTGCGCTGTCGGTGTGATCGTCCGAGGACAGTCCCAGCTTCTCGGCTGCCGAGCTCATCAGCATCACGGCCGCGCGACTGATCACCTCGACCGCGGGGACCTCCGCCAGTTCGCGGACCTCGTAGCCGTCTTCCCCCGTGTGCGATGCGTCTGTCATGGCTGTTAGACTTCCATACACGACCGCCCCTGACGACGTCGGGGGCAGCAAGTGGAGTCCGACTCCCACCGCTGATCCGTTCGAGTGTTTCCGCAGGTCGGAAGCGTCACAGGGCAGTGGTTCCGGTCCCTGGGGTACCGCATCCGATGATTCGGATCGGCGACCTCGGGTCCCCGCCACGCGGGGGTGCGGTGCACGCAGGTGCAGCGCATCGACCGGTCGACATCGGACCCCGCCTGGAATGATCCAGCCGGGGTTCTTTTGTCGGGGACGTGGGCAGGCGGGCTGCCGGCGGTCAGGACGACCACGCCGCTCTACCTAGGAGGCCCCATCAGCACTGAGACTCGCATCAACGAGCGCATCCGCGTACCCGAGGTCCGCCTTGTCGGACCGGGCGGTGAGCAGGTTGGCATCGTGCGTGTTGAAGATGCACTCCGCTTGGCTCAGGACGCCGACCTCGACCTGGTCGAGGTCGCGCCCGACGCGCGTCCGCCGGTGTGCAAGATCATGGACTACGGCAAGTTCAAGTACGAGGCCGCGCAGAAGGCGCGCGAATCGCGCAAGAACCAGCAGCAGACCGTGATCAAGGAGCAGAAACTCCGCCCGAAGATCGACGATCACGACTACGAGACCAAGAAGCGCAATGTCGTGCGCTTCCTCGAGGCCGGATCCAAGGTCAAGGTCACGATCATGTTCCGTGGTCGCGAGCAGTCCCGCCCGGAACTGGGATTCCGGCTGCTGCAGCGCCTCGGCGCCGACGTCGCGGACCTCGGCTTCATCGAGACGTCCGCGAAGCAGGACGGCCGCAACATGACGATGGTGCTTGCCCCGCACAAGGGTGCCAAGACCCGGGTCAAGGCGCAGGAGCAGGCCCAGCGGGGCGCGCGTCCCGCCGCTCCGGCAGCGCCCGCCGCACCGGCAGCGCCCGCCGCACCAGCAGCGCCCGCGGAGCCCGCCGCACCGCAGTCGCCCGACGCGCCCGCGAGCTGACAGACCAGCACGAAGTACGCAGCAGTAGAAGAAACGGAAACTGAGGACTCCATGCCCAAGAACAAGAGCCACAGCGGCACCTCGAAGCGATTCAAGGTGTCCGGCAGCGGCAAGATCCTGCGCCAGAAGGCCGGACGTCGCCACCTGCTCGAGCACAAGCCCACCAAGGTCACCCGCCGCCTCGACGGTGTCGCCGTCGTCGCCCCGGCCGACGTTCCCCGCGTCAAGCGCCTGCTCGGCATCTGATTCGACCTTCCAGACCCACCCTCGGGCGTTCGAATCATCACGCTCGACCGATTGACAGGATTTTTCAGTGGCACGCGTAAAGAGGGCAGTCAACGCCCAGAAGAAGCGTCGTTCCGTTCTCGAGGCGTCCGCCGGCTACCGCGGCCAGCGCTCGCGCCTGTACCGCAAGGCCAAGGAGCAGCAGCTCCACTCGATGACCTACGCGTACCGGGACCGCCGCGCGCGCAAGGGTGACTTCCGCAAGCTGTGGATCTCGCGCATCAACGCCGCAGCCCGCGCGAACGACATCACCTACAACCGCTTCGTCCAGGGCCTCAAGGCCGCTGGCGTCGAGGTGGACCGCAAGATCCTCGCCGAGCTGGCCGTCTCCGACGCCGAGGCGTTCGCCGGTCTGGTTGCCGTCGCGAAGGCGGCGCTGCCCGCCGACGTGAACGCCCCTGCCGGGGAAGCGGCCTGAGCAAGCCGATCCAGGAACGACCCGTGGACCCGTTCACCGAGCGGACGCCACGGGTCGTTTCTGCTGTCAAGCTGCACCGCGGCGCCGAGCGCCGCAGGACGGGCCGGTTCCTGGCGGAGGGCGCGAACTCGGTGACCGCCGCCCTCGACACCGCCCGGATCGAGGAACTGTTCGTCACCACCGACGCCGCGGTGCGCCACGCCGACCTGGTCGAGCGGGCGCTCGCGCAGCGGGTGCGGGTGTCCCCGGTGACGGACCGGGCGGCGAAGGCCCTCGGTGACACCGTCACCCCACCGGGGCTGGTCGCGGTGTGCCGGACCGTCGACGTGTCGCTCGCCGACGCGCTCGGGGGGCGGCCGCGGCTGCTTGCCGTGCCGGTTGCGATCGCGGACCCCGGCAACGCGGGCACCGTGATCCGGGTCGCGGACGCCGTCGGTGCGGACGCGGCGATCCTTGCCGGCGACAGCGTGGACCCGCACAACGGCAAGAGCGTTCGCTCGTCCGCGGGCAGCGTCTTCCATCTGCCGGTCGCCAGGGAACGGGACATCGACGCCGTGCTCGCCGCGCTCACCGCGGCCGGGGTGCAGGTCCTCGCGACGGCCGCCGACGGCGAGGTGGACCTCGACGCGGCCGACGAGTTGCTCGCCAGGCCGACGGCGTGGCTGTTCGGCAACGAGGCGCACGGCCTCGACCCGGAGCTGGCGGCGCGGGCCGATCATCGGGTGCGCATCCCGATCCACGGCCGCGCGGAATCGCTGAACCTGGCGACCGCCGCCGCGATCTGCCTGTACTCGAGCGCGCGGGTGCAGCACGGGCCCGCCCGGCCGACACCCTAGAATTTGCCAAGAGAACGCGCGAGCAGAACCGAACACGAGGAGTTTGACGAGCCGTGGCCAAGAACGAGGGCGACACCGCACCCACCATCGACGCTGAGGCATCGAGCGAGGCTGCGCTCGCGGCGGCATCGAGCGAGGCTGCGCTCGCGGCTGCGCTGAGCGAGGGGTCGCTTGCCGCGGCCGCCGGGGCTGCGGAACAGGCGTTCGCCGCGGCGCCCGACCTCGACGCGCTCGCGAAGGCGAAGATCGACCACCTCGGGGACCGGGCGCCGCTGTCGCTGGTGCGCCGGGCGCTCGGATCGCTGCCCGGCAAGGAGAAGGCCGACGCGGGCAAGCGCGTCAATGCCGCCCGCACCCGCGCCACCACCGCATACGACGCCCGCAGGGAGGTGCTGCTCGCCGAGCGCGACGCCGCGGTCCTGGTCGCGGAGTCGATCGACGTGACCCTGCCCGTCGGCCGTCGTCCCGCCGGGGCCAGGCACCCGATCACGATCATCTCCGAGCAGGTCACCGACGTGTTCGTCGCGATGGGCTGGGAGGTGGCCGAGGGCCCGGAGGTGGAGACCGAGCACTTCAACTTCGACGCGTTGAACTTCCTGCCCGACCATCCGGCGCGCACCATGCAGGACACCTTCCACATCGCCCCCGAGGGGTCGCGGCAGGTGCTGCGCACCCACACCTCCCCGGTGCAGGTGCGGTCGATGCTGTCCCGGGACCTGCCGCTGTACGTGGTGTGCCCGGGCCGGACCTTCCGCACCGACGAGTTGGACGCCACCCATACCCCGGTCTTCTCGCAGATCGAGGGGCTGGCCGTCGACAAGGGGCTGACGATGGCTCACCTGCGCGGCACCCTCGACGCGTTCGCCAGGGCGTTGTTCGGCCCCGACACCCGAACCCGTATGCGGCCCAACTACTTTCCGTTCACCGAGCCGTCCGCGGAGGTGGACGTCTGGTTCCCGGGCAAGAAGGGCGGCGCCGGCTGGGTCGAGTGGGGCGGCTGCGGCATGGTCAACCCGCACGTGTTGCGGGCCAGCGGCATCGACCCCGACGAGTACAGCGGCTTCGCGTTCGGGATGGGGCTCGAACGGACCCTGCAGTTCCGCAACGGCATCCCCGACATGCGGGACATCGTCGAGGGCGACGTGCGGTTCACGCTGCCCTTCGGTGTCCGGGCCTGACACCTGAACGACCGAGCCGAGAACGAGAGAGCTGAGTAGACGTGCGAGTAGCGCAATCGTGGCTGACCGAGATCCTGCAGCGGGCCACCCCCGGCTGGGAGGTGACCCCGGAGGACCTGGACGCCGGGTTCGTCCGGGTGGGTCTCGAGGTCGAGGAGGTCGACGCGGTGCCCCTGGTGTCGGGGCCGCTGGTGGTCGGCCGGGTGCTGGAGATCGAGGAGCTCACCGAGTTCAAGAAGCCGATCCGGTTCTGCCGGGTCGACGTCGGTGCCGCGGAGCCGCAGGAGATCGTGTGCGGCGCACGGAACTTCGCGGTCGGTGACCTGGTCGTCGCCGCGTTGCCGGGTGCGGTGCTGCCCGGGGACTTCGCGATCGCCTCCCGCAAGACGTACGGTCGGGTGTCGAACGGCATGATGTGCTCGGCCTCCGAGCTGGGCATCGGCAAGGACCACTCGGGGATCCTGGTCCTCGAACCCGGGACCGCCGAACCGGGGACCCCCGCCGGTGAGATCCTCGGGCTCGGCGACACGATCATCGAGCTGAACATCACCCCCGACCGCGGCTACTGCTTCTCGGTGCGCGGGTTGACCCGGGAACTGGCGAACGGCTTCGACCTCGACTTCGTGGACCCCGCCGTGACGGTGCCGTACGAGGCGTCCGGTGACGCGTGGCCGCTGCACGTGCAGCCCGAGTCGGGCTGCAGCCGGTTCACGCTGCGCCGGGTTACCGGCGTGAACCCCGACGCGGTCACCCCGTGGTGGATGCAGCGTCGGCTGCTGCTGTCCGGGGTGCGGCCGATCTCCCCGGCCGTCGACGTCACCAACTACGTGATGCTCGAACTCGGGCATCCGCTGCACGCGTTCGACGCGGCCAAGATCAGCGGCGGCCTCGTGGTGCGCCGCGCGGTCGCCGACGAGAAGCTGACCACCCTCGACGGGGCGGAACGCACCCTCGACGCCGAGGACGTCGTGATCTGCGACGACAGCGGCGTCATCTCCCTCGCCGGGGTGATGGGTGGCGGCAGCACCGAGGTCGGGCACGACACCACCGAGGTGCTGCTCGAGGCCGCGATCTGGAATCCGCTCGCCGTGTTCCGGACCTCGCGGCGGCACAAGCTGATCTCCGAGGCGTCCAAGCGGTACGAGCGGGTCGTCGACCCGGCGCTGTCCGCCGCCGCACTGGATCGGGCGGCGGGGCTGCTCGCCGAGATCACCGGCGGCCACGTCGAGCCGGTGCTCACCGACGTCGGCACGGTGGCAACGCCGGAGCCGATCGAGATGGACCTGGACCTGCCGAGCCGGGTCGCGGGCGTCGCCTACCCGGACGGTGCCGCCGCCCGCAGGCTGACGCAGGTCGGCTGCACCGTCGACGTCACGGTCGACGGGGCCGGACACGGCCGCCTCGTCGTCACGCCCCCGACGTGGCGACCGGACCTGACCCAGCCCGCCGACCTCGTCGAGGAGGTGCTGCGGCTCGAGGGACTCGAACAGATTCCGTCGGTGCTGCCCGCCGCACCTGCGGGCCGCGGCCTGACGGCGCAGCAGCGTCGTCGCCGCGCGGTCGGCAAGGCGCTCGCGTTCGACGGCTACGTCGAGGTGCTGCCGACGGTGTTCCTGCCCGCGGGCGTGTTCGACACCTGGGGTCTCGACGCGGACGATCCGCGGCGGGCCACCACCAGGGTGCTCAACCCGCTCGAGTCGGACCGTCCGGAGCTGGCGACGACGCTGCTGCCCGGGCTGCTGGAGATCCTGTCCCGCAACACCTCTCGGGGCCAGCGGGATCTGGCGCTGTTCGGGATCGCGCAGGTTGTCCTTCCCGGGCCGGACACCAAGCGGGTCGACGTGCTGCCGGTAGACCGGCGGCCCACCGACGAGCAGGTCGCCGATCTGCTTCGGTCGCTGCCCGCGCAGCCGCTGCACGTGGGCGCCGTGCTCACCGGGCTCCGGGAGCCGAGCGGACCGTGGGGTCCGGGACGCGCCGCCGATGCGGGTGACGCGTTCGCGGCCGCCGATGCGATCGCCGCGGCCGCCGGTGTGGTGCTGGAACGCCGGGCAACGCAGCGGCTGCCCTGGCATCCGGGCCGGTGCGCGGAGCTGCTGGTCGACGGCGTGGTCGTCGGGCATGCCGGTGAGCTGCATCCCGCGGTCCTCGAACGCGCCGGGCTGCCCGCCCGCACCTGCGCGGTGGAGCTGAACCTCGACGGGCTGCCGATCGTAGAGTCGCTTCCCGCGCCGCGGGTGTCGCCGTTCCCGGCGGTGCTGCAGGACGTCGCGGTCGTCGTCGAGGATGCGGTGCCCGCCGCGGCCGTCGAGTCGGCGCTGCGCGGCGGCGCGGGTGACCTGCTCGATGACATCCGGCTGTTCGACGTGTTCACCGGGGCGCAGGTCGGGCAGGGCCGCAAGTCGCTGGCGTTCGCGATGCGGTTCCGGGCCGGTGACCGGACCCTGACCGAGGACGAGGCCAGCGCGGCCCGCGACGCGGCGGTGGCCGCCGCGACCGCCGCGGTCGGGGCGCAGCTGCGCGCCTGAGCAGCAAGCTCCGCGAAGGCCGTCCCGCCAGCGAGC